>JBEVIK010000285.1:0-9373 GCA_040510715.1 Candidatus Limnocylindrales bacterium | reverse complement strand
CTCGCTGACCCCCGCTTCGACGCGTACCGCGTGAGGGCCCTGTGCCACTCGCGGCGGCTGGAGGCAGGACCGCGTGTGGAGGTCGTGACGGGGTCCATCGCCGACCGGGCGGTGGTGGACGAAGCCATCAAGGGCGCCACCCATGTGCTCCACCTCGCCACGGTCAAGGAGACGCCCGAGCTGGTGATGGACGTCACCATCAAGGGCCTGTTCTGGCTGCTCGAGGCATCTCGTGTCTCGCCGTCCCTGCGACGTTTCGTGCTCATCGGGGGCGATGCGGGCGTCGGGCACTGCTTCGTGCCCCACGACCTGCCGGTGACGGAGGAGCATCGCCACACCGCCTACCCGGGCAGCTACGCGCTCTCCAAGGTGCTCGAGGAGGTGATGGTCGAGCAGTACCAGGTCCAGTACGACCTGCCCAGCTGCTGCCTGCGCGCGCCGTGGATCCAGGAGAAGGACGACTTCCGGTACCAGCTGTCCTTCGGCGAGGACGTGTTCGGGGGTCCGCGATGGCGCGACCTCGTCGGCGCGGAGCGCGCGGACGAGTACGTCCGCTCGGGCGCCATCCCCATCATGCTCGACCAGGACGGGATCCCCGTGAAGCGGAACTACGTCCACCTCGACGACCTCGTCAGCGCCATCCTGATCGGGTTGGAGCATCCGCGCGCCCACCAGCAGACCTTCAACATCGCCATGGACGAGCCGGTGGACTACGGGGAGCTCGCCGACTACATGGCACGGACCCGTGGCCTGGAGGGCATCCCCATCAGGACGGAGGCGGTCTCCAACTGGCTCGACAACCGCAAGGCGCGGCTGCTGCTCGGCTGGCGTCCCGAGTACGACCTGCCGCGCATGGTGGAGTCAGCGTGGACCTATCAGAGGGCCGCCGACGACCCGCGGATCATCTGGTATCCCGGCTGACGCGTCAGCGCCGCTGCTCTCGCGTCAGGAGCGTCTGGACGACCACCACGATGAGCAGGAACGCGCCGCTGACGACGAACTGCACGTATTCGCTGAGCGTGCCGACCTGGTTGATGAGGTTGTCGATGACACCCAGCAACAGGACCCCTGCCAGCGTGCCCATCATGGAACCCGAGCCGCCGGTCAGGAGGGTGCCACCGATGACCACTGCCGCGATCGCCTGGAGCTCCAGGCCCACCCCGATGGTCGAGAGGCCGGACGACGACCGCGCGGCGACCAGGATGCCCGCCAGCGTGGCCAGCAGCGCGCTGACCGTGTAGATCGCGATCTTGACCCGCGAGATGGGCAGGCCCATGAGCCGCGACGCCTCCTCGCTGCCACCGATGGCCGAGACGGCGAGGCCGTAGCGGGTCCGCTCCAGCACGATCCAGCCGATGAGGAACGCGGCCCCGGCGATCCAGATGGGCCACCGGATGCCGAGGAGCGAGCCCTGGCCGAGCTGTACGAACCAGAGGTCCCTGGCGATGATGTAGACGGTGTTGCCGTTGTCGGCGACGGCGAACGCGAGACCCCGCGCGAACAGCAGCGCAGCGAGGGTCACGATGAAGGGCGCCATCCGCCCTCGCGAGATGAGCAGCCCGTTGGCGAGCCCGATGGCGCCGCCCACCAGCAGCGGCAGCAGCAGCGCCGCGAGGCTCTCACCGCTCTGCGCCGCGAAGGCGGTGAGCACCGCCGCGAGGGCCAGGATCGAACCGCCGGACAGGTCGATGCCGCCGCCGATGATGACGAAGGTCATGCCGATCGCCACCAGCGCCAGGAACGAGCTGGCCTCGATGATGTTCAGGAAGTTGTTGACGTTCGCGAACTTGGGTCCGAAGGCGATCGCCCCCAGCAGCGTCACCACGATGAGCACCACGAATGCCCCGGTGCGCTGGATAAGCGCGGCGGCCCGCTCCCGCCGGGTGGCCGACTCCGCGGTCAGGCTCGTGGCCGGGGTCGGCAGGCCGGCGGGCGGGGGGATGGGGCCGGCCACGTCGCTGGCGCTCACGTGTTGCCCTTGTCGCGCTGGAGGTACACGGCGCCAAGGATGATGAGCGCTGCGACCATCCGGGAGGTCGAGTCCGACAGGTTGTTGCGGATGAGCGTGGCAGTGATGAGCTGCAGCAGCAAGGCGCCCGCGATGGTGCCTGCGACACGCACCCTGCCGCCGCTGAGCGGCGTGCCACCGACCACGACCGCGGTGATGGCGCTCAGCTCGATGAGGCTGCCCAGGTAGGAAGGGTCCGCGGCCTTGACCCGGGCCGTGGCGAGGATGCCCGCGATGGCGGCGAGCGTGGCGCTCAGAACGTACACGGCGACCAGGGTGCGTTTGGCGGGTACGCCCGACAGCGCGCTGGCGACCGGGTTGCCGCCGGTGGCCAGGACGTGCCGCCCGAAGGTCGTGCGACCCACGATGATCGAGACCGCCACGGCGAGGGCGATCGTGATGAGCACCACCACCGGGATGCCCATGAACGCGGCGGTGCCGAGGTTGGTGAGCATGGGATCGAAGATCTCGGTCAGCTTCCCGTTGGCGATGACGAGCGCGATGCCTCGACCTGCCACGAGCATGCCCAGGGTGGCCACGATGGGCTGGATGCCCACGAATGCCACCAGGCCGCCGTTGATGAGCCCGATGACGATGCACGCCACGATGGCCGCGATGATGGCCGGGATGGGTCCGTACCCCAGGAAGGCCGCCATCGTGGCGGCCGCGATGGCCATCACCGATCCGACCGAGATGTCGATGCCCCGGGTGCCGATGACGACGGCCATGCCGAGCGAGACGATGGCCACGGGCACCACCTGGACCACCTGGAGTCGCAGGCTGCGCTCGGACAGGAACGATGGCGACAGCAGGACGTTGACGATGACCAGGACCACGATGCCGACGTAGACACCGTTCTCGCGCAGCCACTCCCGCCACTCGATGCGGCTGCGCCGTGCCTGGGCGGCGACGAGCTCGGTCATGCCGGCTCGCCCCCGTTCGTCGGGTCGTCCGTCCCGAGCGCCTCGGGAACCTCGTCGATGGCGGCGGCGATGGCGGCGGCGGCGATGAGCTCGACGACCCGCTCGGCGCTCACCTCGCCCGCCTGGAGCGACCCGACGACCGCGCCGTCACGGAGCACGACGAGGGCGTGCGATCCCTCCACGACCTCCTCGAGGTCCGAGCTGATGAGCACGACCGACAGCCCGCGGGCCGCAAGCTCGCTGACGAGCGCCTGGATCTCGGCCTTCGCGCCGACGTCGATACCGCGCGTCGGGTCGTCCAGGATGAGCAAGCGAGGTGCCATCGCGAGCATGCGCGCCAGGAGCACCTTCTGCTGGTTGCCGCCGGACAGCTCCGAGACCTTCTGGTCGCGGCTGGACGCCTTGATGTGCAGCCGGTCGATGAGGTCATCCGCGACGGCGTCCTGGGCCTTGCCAGCGAGGATGCCGAAGCGCGAGAGCGAGGGCAGGATGCCGAGCGTTATGTTGTCGCGCACGGACAGCCCGGGCACGATGCCTTCGGCCTTGCGGTCCTCTGGGATGAGCGCGATGCCCGCCCTGATCGCGGCGCGCACGGACCCCGGCGCGACGGTCTGGCCGCCGATGGTGACACTGCCCGCGTCGATCGGCTGGGCGCCATAGATGGCCTTGGCCGTCGAGCTCCGGCCCGACCCGAGCAGCCCCGCCAGGCCCATCACCTCGCCCCGGTGGACGGTCACGTCGACGTCCTCGAGGACGTGCCGCCGGGCCAGGCCCCGGGCCTCCAGGAGCACCTCGCCACCCGCGACGTCGCCCTCGTCGCCGAAGCCGGTGATGCGTGACGACTCCGCGATCTCGCGTCCGAGCATCAGGCCGATGAGGCTGAGCCGGGTCAGCTCGCGGACCGGTCCGTGGTGCACACGCCGGCCGTCCCGGAGCACGGTGACCGAGTCGCAGATGCGGAAGATCTCGTCCAGGCGATGGGACACGTAGATGAGGGACACGCCCTCGCTCCGAAGCATCCCGATGGCCGCGAACAGCCGTTCCACTTCGCTCGGCTCGAGGGACGAGGTGGGCTCATCCATGATGAGCACCCGGTGCTGCTCCGCGACCGCCCGCGCGATGGCCACGGTCTGCTGGGCGCCCAGGCTCATCTCCTGGAGCGGCCGTCGGACGTCCACGCTGACGCCGTACCGCTCCATCATCCGGATGGCCCCGGCGCGCATCCGGTCGAAGTCGACGAGGCCCAGGCGGTTGGTCGGCTCGCGCCCCAGGAACAGGTTGCGGGCCACGCTGAGCTGGGGGACCAGGTTGATCTCCTGGTAGATGGTGCTGATCCCCGCCAGCTGTGCATCCCGCGGACGCGCGAAGCGGGTCGGCACGCCCTGGAACCGCACCTCACCCGTATCGGGCTGGTAGACGCCCGTCATGACCTTGATGAGCGTGGACTTGCCGGCGCCGTTCTCGCCAACGAGCGCATGCACCTGGCCCGCGTGCAGGTCCATGGAGACGTCGTCGAGTGCGAGGACACCGCCGAAGCGCTTGCTGACGCCCTCGACCTCGAGCACCGGCGCGCTGACGGCCGGGCCCGGAACCGAAGCGGTCGATGGCGTCAGCTGCACCTGGCCCTCACGAATCCCGGCATGGTCGCGGCGCCCGCCCTTGGAGGGGACGGGCGCCGACGTACGATCCTGGCCCGGTCGCTCGTCCCTCGGGACGGGCGGCCGGACCGATCCGCTCGAGTGGAGCGGATCAGTACGCGTTCACCAGCTCGGCTGCCGCGTTGTCCTTGGTGTACTCCTTGTCGGAGATGATGGTCTTGACCGGCACGCCTGCCCCACCGTAGAAGTCGGCGAGCGCCTTGAAGGCCAGCGGGCCGAAGCGGGGATTGGACTCGATGACGCCCGAGATCCAGCCATCCACGATGCCCTGGACCGCGCCCTTGGTGCCGTCGATGGTGATGATCTTGACCTCACCCGGCTGGACACCCGCTGCCTGGAGCGCCGCGACGGCACCGAGGGCCATCTCGTCGTTGTGGGCATAGATGCAGTTGATCTCCGGATGCGCCTGGATCAGCTGCTCGGTGACCGTCTGGCCCTTGGCCCGCTCGTAGTCGGCTGCCTGCTCCGCGACGATCTTGATCTGCGAGGCGGCATCGGTCAGGCCCTGCTTGAAGCCCGCGTTGCGGTCATCGGTGACGTTGACGCCCGGCGCGCCCAGCAGGATCGCCAGGTTGCAGTTGTCACCCGTCTCGCGGATCATCGCCGCGGCGGCCTGCTGCCCCTGCCGGACGAAGTTCGAGCCGACCCAGCCGATGTAGTCGGAGCACGCCGTCTTGGTGGTCAGGAAGCGGTCGATGGTCATGATCGGCACGCCCTTCTCCTTGGCGTAGTCGAGCGCCGGATCGAGGCCTTCCGAGTTGAGTGGCGAGATGATGAGGACCTGGGCACCCTGGTCGATCATCCCCTTGATGTCGGAGATCTCCTGGTTCAGGTCACCCCCGGCATTCGTCACGAGCAGGTTGGTGATGCCCAGCTTGGCCGCCTCGTCCCTGATCGACTGGGTCTCAGCGATCCGGAACGGGTTGGCCTCCTTCTCGGACTGGGCGAATCCGACGGTCGCCGCGGTCAGATCAGGGATCTGGGTGACCCCGCCGTTGTACTTGTCATAGGTGCACAGCTCACCCGGTTCGGCCGTCTCCACGACCTGCCCGGAGCCGGGCGACGCGGACTGCGCGACCACGCTGCCGGCCAGCAGGACGGTCGCGGCGAGGGCTCCACCCGCCACGAGGGAGCCACGGATGCGAGACCGATGCGCCATCAGATTCCCTCCTCGTCGCCGACGCTGCCCGGAGGTCGGGAACCTCGAGCCGCCAGCCCGGCAAGGGTCTCATATCTGTCAACACGGTTCGCGCTACGATCAATATCGTGCATACAATCACGAATATCGCTCAACTCCCGCTGTGGATGGTCCGGATGTCCAGGCCCGCAGTGAGCAGGGTGCGGAACTCCCGGCTGTCCGGTGATGCGTCCGTGATGAGCACGTCGATGCGTTGCGGCGGCACCGTCTGGCACATCGTGACCCGACCGAGCTTGGAGTGGTCGGCAAGGACCACGATCTGACGGCACGCTTCAGCGATCGCCTGGTCGGCCGCAGCGACCAGGAGGTTGGGCGTCGTGAGCCCGCGCTCGGCGTTCACGCCGTTGCCGGACATGAACCCGAGGTCGAGACGGACCCCGTGCAGCGCCTGCTCGGTGCCCGGCCCGACGAGGGCATGGATGGACCTCCGGAGCATGCCACCCGTCACGATGACCTCGATCTGGTTCGCGATGGTGAGCGCCTCGGCCACGAGCAGCGAGTTGGTCACGACGGTCAGCTCGCCCACCCGCGGCAGAAGCCGCGCGAGGCACAGGGTGGTCGTCCCGGGACCCAGCGCGATGGAGTCACCGGGCTTGATCAGCTCGAGGGCACGCTCGGCGATGGCGTTCTTCTCCGCCGTCAGCTGCCCTGCCTTCTCGGCGTACGAGGGCTCATAGGTGAGCGCCCCGGGCATCACGGCGCCGCCACGCGTGCGGCGCATCATCCCCGACGCATCGAGCGACCGGAGATCCCGCCGGATGGTCGCCTCCGATGCACCGAGCTGAGTGGCGAGGTCGTGGACCGAGATGACCCCCACGGACCGGAGCGTCTCGACGATACGCTGGCGACGCTTGGCGATGATCATGCCGCGGACTGTACATTCATTGACCGATAGTGATCGGATCGCGCGGCATCGATCAGGCTACGCTCGCGGACGGCCTGGGCTAGGCCACGCGCGCCCCGGGTCTCAACGCTCGGACCGAGAGCCTCCACGTTCTCGGCTGATGGTCGACACCCCGTCGACGATGCGGTCCGACAAGTGGGGCTGGGCCCGGGCCAGCTCTCGCAGCTCCCGCAGCTGCCGGTCGAGCGTCTCCTCGGGTTCCTCCTCGGCGTCGACGAACTCGTTGCGCGCCGCGTCGACGGCACGGATGAGCTCATCCAGCTTCGCGTGGACCGCCTTGGCGTCCCGGTTCTGCGAGTTCTGGATGACGAACACCATCAGGAACGTGACGATGGTGGTGCCCGTGTTGATGGCCAGCTGCCAGGTGTCGGAGAAGCCGAAGATGGGCCCGGTCACCGCCCACAGGATGATGATCGCGCCCGAGGCCGCCAGCGCGAACGGGGACCCCATCGCCCGCGTGACGCTGTCGGCCATGTGGTTGAACAGGTCGCGCATCCGGTCACCTCCATCGCTCGTCTCGACCGCGTCCGTGTCGTTCGCCATCATCGGCCCATGCACACGCGACCGCCGGCCGAGGGTCCCCGACCACGCGCGACCGTGCTCTCGAGGGTGGGGATGGCGACCAGCGAGGACCCCTTCGGCCCCGGGGACCCGCTCGATGTGGCGCGCCTGGTGCGGCGGGCGCTGGCTGCGGCCGGACGCAAGGCCGTCGACGTGACGGAGCTCCGTGCCGTCGCGGATGCGCCGGTGGCCGATGACGCGCTCGGCCGGTTCGCGCGACGCGCCCTCGGACCGCATGGCGGGGAGATCCCCGCCTCCGCGCAGGTCCCCGTCGCGACCGACCCAGAGGCCGCGCTCGAGCCTCCCGTCGCGGGAGTGGCAGTGGTGGTCGTGCTGGGTCCAGGAGCTCGAGCGACCGCGCTCGTGCTCGGCTGATCGCGCCGGTCAGGCCTCGGCGAGGGCGGGTGCGTCCGTCGCTGCGGGGGTCCCCGTTCGTCGGCGCCGGCCCGCCACCAGCCACGCCGCGACCAGCGACGAGATGGTCACGGTCAGGAGCACCGCCGCGATGGCGTTGGCCACGGGTGTCACCCCGCGTCGGATGGACGCGAACAGGAAGATGGGCAGGGTCTGGTCCTGACCCGAGGTGAAGAAGGCGACGATGAAGTCGTCGAAGCTGAACGTGAATGCGAGCAGGAAGCCCGCCACGATGGCCGGCAGGAGCTGGGGGATGGTCACCTGCCGGAAGGTGCGCCACGGCGACGCGTACAGGTCCGATGACGCCTCGATGAGGGTCCGGTCCATGCCCGCCATGCGTGTCCGCACCAGCACGTAGACGATCGCCGACGTGAACATCGCGTGCGCCGCGATGACCGTGCCCATGCCCAGCCGGAGCTGAGGGGGGTCGGTCGGCAGGAGCTGCGCGATGACGGGGTTGATGAGGTCGAACGCGGTCACCGCGAAGATGAGCGTGGAGATCCCGATGACGATGCCGGGCACGATGATGGCGATGTAGACGAACACCTCGAAGCCGGCTCGCAGCGCGGGGCGGGCGCCGGCCATGGCGATGGCAGCGAGGGTCCCGAGCACGGTCGCGATGACCGCGGAGACCGCCGCGATGGTCAGGCTGGTGCGGAGGGCACGCACCACGAACTGATCGGTCCACGCCTCCTCGTACCAGCGCAGCGAGATGCCGGTGACCTGTGTCACGTTGCGTCCGTCATTGAAGCTGAAGGCGATGACCACCACGATGGGCAGGAACAGGAACACGTAGACGCCGACGGTCCACCATCGAAGGCCACGCTCGATCCAGCGCTGGAGGGTCACAGCAGCTGCGCGTCCGGACGGTGGCGGGCGAGCCGGGCGGTGAGGATGGCGTACAGCGCGACCACCACCAGCATCATCGCCACGAACGCCGTGCCGAGCGCCGACCCGAACGGCCAGTTGCGCGACTGCAGGAACAGGTCCGCGAGCGCGTTGCCCAGGAAGTAGGTCTTGCCACCGCCCAGCAGCACCGGGATGAGGTACTCCCCCATGGCCGGGATGAACACGAGGAGACAGCCGCTCACGATGCCCGGCACGGACAGCGGCAGGGTGATCTGCCGGAACGTGGCGATCGGTCCTGCACCCAGGTCGCGCGATCCCTCGAGCAGCGCGCGGTCGAGCCGCTCGAGGCTCACGAACAGGGGCAGGATCATGAGCGGCAGGTAGTTGTAGACGATGCCCAGCACCACCGCGAAGGGCGTGTTCAGGAGCACCAGCCGCCCGAGGCCGAGCTCCTCCCAGATGCGGGGGACGCCATTGCTGCCCAGCAGGAACATCCAGGCATAGGTCCGGATGAGGAAGCTGGTCCAGAGCGGCACGACCACGAGCGCCAGGAGGGCGAACCGCCAGCCGCCGGCGCGTGTCGCGAGGAAGTAGGCCAGCGGGTACGCGACCACGAGGCACCCGACGGTCCCCAGGGTCGCGTACCAGATGGTGTTGACGAGCGGGGTGATGCGTGTCGGGATCTGGGCGTACTGCTCGAGCGTGAACCCGGGCAGGTAGCCCCCGCTGGGGCTCCGGGTCCCGAACGAGAACACGAGCAGGACCACGAGCGGCGCCACGAGCAGGAGCAGATACCACAGACCTGCGGGCAGCAGCAGGGCCGCCCGGGCACGCTCACGCACAGCAGGTCACTCGCAT
>JBEVIK010000284.1:0-8197 GCA_040510715.1 Candidatus Limnocylindrales bacterium | reverse complement strand
CAGGATCGTGTTCTTGCTGACGTTGTTCGCTCGCATCGCGCGGGTGAAGGACGCGAGCTCGTCGCCCAGGTCGCCCGGTGTGACGACCTCGTAGGCGTCTGGTAGATTCACCGCCACGAAGGGACCTCCCATGCCATACGGTGTCGCGCTGATAGCATGGGCTGAAATGCGGCGTAGGTCAAGCACCGACGCAGTTATCGGCTAAATCCCCTCGTGAAGCCGGGCGGCTAGCTCAGCTGGTTAGAGCACTTGCTTGACATGCAAGAGGTCACTGGTTCGAGTCCAGTGTCGCCCACCACGTCACACCAGGGAACGCGTTGATCGGGACACGTGCCTGGTCCCTGATCCCAGAGAGCCCCGGTCATGGCTGGAAGCCGGGGTGGTCGCACGGACCTCGGCATACCACCCGTGAGCGTCCGGGGACGACCCGGACGGGACCCGCCCGAGACAGCGGGAACGAGTGCGCAGCGCCCGTGCGGCGCGGCGAAGGCGGGTGGGACCGCGGGAGGCACGCCTCTCGTCCTGTCGATGTGCATGAACGCATCCACGGACGGAGACCGCCCCGAATGAGCGACCACCAGCACCCCGAGGACGACGACCTCGAGTTCGAGGCGCCCGAGCGCGGCTCCGTCGACGAGCTGCTCGATGCGCATGCCCACGCGCACGGGGACCACGAGGATCCCCTCGACCCGATGCGCCACTCCGCCGCGCACATCATGGCCGAGGCCGTGCTCGACCTGTTCCCGGGCACGAGGCTGGGCATCGGCCCGGCCATCGACGGCGGCTTCTACTACGACTTCGACCCGTCGCGCCCGCTGACCCCCGAGGACCTGCCCGCGATCGAGGCCCGGATGCGCGAGTCCATCGCCGCCGACCACCCCTTCGAGCGGAAGGAGTGGGATCCCGACGAGGGCCGGGCGTTCCTCGCCCAGCAGGGGCAGAGCTACAAGGTGGAGATCCTCGACGACCTGCGGACCGCCGCGGAGCTGTCCGGCGGGGCCGCCCCCGTGGTGACCACCTACCAGCACGGCCCGTTCACCGACCTGTGCCGGGGTCCGCACGTCGCCTCCACGGGCAGGCTCGGACCGTTCCAGCTGCTCTCGGTGGCAGGCGCCTACTGGCGCGGTCGCGAGGACCGGCCGATGCTCCAGCGTATCTACGGCACGGTCTGGAACACCCAGGAGGAGCTCGACCTCTACCTCTGGCGCAGGGCCGAGGCGCGCAAGCGTGATCATCGGCGGCTGGGTGTCCAGCTCGACCTGTTCAGCTTCCACGATGTCTCGCCGGGCTCCGCGTTCTGGCATCCCAAGGGCCAGCGGCTGTGGCGCTCCCTCGAGGGTGCCATGCGCGAGCTCCAGACCGGGCGCGGCTACGAGGAGGTCAGCACGCCGATCCTCGTGAGCGAGCGGCTGTGGCGCCAGTCGGGACACTGGGACCACTACGCCGAGAACATGTTCGTGGTCGAGTCGGAGAACCAGCTGTTCAGCCTCAAGCCCATGAACTGCCCCGAATCGACCTTCATCTACCGCAGTCACCTCCGCTCGTACCGGGACCTGCCGCTGCGGTTCTCGGAGTTCGGTCGACTGCATCGGAACGAGCGCTCCGGCACGCTGTCAGGTCTCACGCGGGTGCGCCAGTTCATCCAGGACGATGCGCACATCTACGTCCGCCCGGACCAGCTGACCGGCGAGCTCGAGGAGCTCCTGGGGGAGATCCGCGAGGCCTACTCCTGGTTCGGGCTGACGCCCCGGTTCGCGTTCGCGACGCGCCCGGACAAGGCGCTGGGTGACCCGGCGCTCTGGGAGCGCGCGGAGGCGATCATCAAGGACGTCCTCGACCGCCACGGTGGCGACTACGCCATCAAGCCCAAGGACGGGACGTTCTACGCGCCCAAGATCGACATCTACATCGACGACGCGCTGGGACGCGAGTGGCAGATGGCGACCATCCAGGTGGACCTCGTGATGCTGCCCGAGCGGTTCGACCTGAGCTACATCGACGAGAACGGGCAACCCCAGCGGCCGATGGCCATCCACCGGGCGATCTACGGGTCGCTGGAGCGCTTCATCGGCATCCTCGTGGAGCATTTCGGCGGTGCCTTCCCGCTGTGGTGCGCGCCCGTCCAGGCGGTGGTGGTGCCCATCGCGGACCGCCACAACGACGCGGCCAACGAGCTCGCGGGCGTGCTCCGGGCGAGACGGCTGCGGGTCGAGGTCGATGACTCGTCGAACCGGATGCAGAACAAGATCCGCCGGGCGCAGGAGCAGAAGGTGCCCTGGATGCTCGTGCTCGGGGACCGGGAGGTCGAGGCACGTACCGTCGCCCCCAGGAGCCGGTCCGGGGAGCAGGGACCCGCGGCGGACTGGGATGAGCTGGCTGACCGGCTCGCCGCGGAGGCGGCCGAGCGGCGACCCGACTGAGCCGGGACACCCTGACGTGGTCCCGGGGCTCGCGACGCGTGCCCGCGACGGCTGATCGACCACCTGGTGGTCATTGCGACCGCCGACGCGCGAGGTCGTGCCCGCGCCGCAGCCTCCCGCGGTCGCCCACGGCGTGGATGTCGGCATTCGACCGGCAGGGGCCCTACGAAACCGCACGCGCATGCCGCTCGCCGGTCGTACTGACCGCGAGTGGATCAGGCGGCCGGCGAAGGCTGATCGACCGCCGTCGCCGCTGGGTGCGCCACGGTCGCGATCCGGTGGCCCATCCCTCGACAACGGCATGCACGTTCCCCCAAGGGTGCCGCGATGCGACATAGTGCAGCCATGGGATCACGACCGACTCGAGGCCTCGCGGTCGCCGCGGCCATGCTTGCCCTCAGCACCACTGCCGCCGCACAGTCCAGCTTCCCGGCGACGCTCGGCGCGTCCACGCCCGAACTCCAGGACGACGTGAGCGAGACGGGCCTGTGGGGCCTGCCGGATGCCCACGGCTCGACCACCGACACCGACGGCGCCATCGAGATGACCTTCGACTCCGACGGCTGGATGTGGGGCTGGCGCGACCTCGCGGCCGCGCACCACCCGGTGGTCCGCGTCCAAGGCTCGGTCGCCATCGACGGCGACGACGTCAGCGGCGGCTGGATGTGCGGCGCCACGGACAGCCTGTTCGCGTTCGGGGTGGTGGACGCGGAGGGCGACTGGCGGATCGGCCACATCATCGAGGGCGAGGTCACCGTCGACCTCGAGGGAGCGGCCCAGGGTGGCTTCGAGCAGGGCGCCATCGTGAGCGTCGAGTGCGGTGAGGAGAGCGTGGACGTCACGCGCCTGCTGCTGCGCATCGATGGGGTCTCTGTCGGCACCGCCGACGTCGGCCCGCTGGGACCCTTCGACCGTGTGGCGCTCGTGGGCTCGAGCGAGTCTGGCGAGGGCTCCATCAGGTTCGACGACATCGCCGCCTGGACGGGTGCCGAATACGAGCCGACCGACGCACCTCCATCCACGCCTGGGCCGGCCCCCACGACGCCGCTCGTGGCGGGGGTCCTGGGCGCGGACACCCTGGCGTTCGAGGACGACTTCTCGACACCCGGCCAGTGGGGCACCGGGTCCGCCGCCGAGGGCTTCGTGAGCTATGACGCGGAGCAGCTGGCCATCACCATCATCAGCGACTCCGCCAGCCGATGGTCATGGCGCAGCGTGGATGCACCGGCGTCGGTGCTGCGCATCGACGGGTCCGTCGGCATCTCCGGCGAGGGGAGCGCCGGCTGGATGTGCGGCGACGCCAGCGCCGACCCATCGTTCCTGTTCGCGGTGACCAGCAGCGCCGGGAGCTGGATGGTGGGCGAGGTCGTGGGCAGCACCATCACGGTCATCGATCGAGGCGAGGTCGCGGGCGGTGCGCCCGAGCCGCGCGTGTCGCGGCACGTGGTGCTCGAGTGCGGGGACACCGTCGGCGACGCATCGCGTGTCGTGCTGTGGGTGGACGGCGAGCAGGTCGCGGACCTGACCGCGGACGGCCGGCGGGGGCCCTTCTCCAAGGTCGCCGCCATAGCCGCATCGGCGAGCGACGATCCCCTGAACGCCCGGTTCGACGATGTCAGCGCGTGGACGGGCGAGGGACCGGCTCCGGAGGCGTCGTGAGCGCGACGCTCACCGACGCGCGTGCTATAGTCCGCGGGCTGAAGTCGGCCGCGTTGGCGGCGGCTGCTGCATGTCAATTGCCAACGGAGCGGTGAGGGAACCAGGCTGAGCAAAGACCTGCGCATCAACGAGATGATCCGTGTCCCCAATGTCCGGGTCGTCGACGAAGAAGGTAGCCAGCTTGGCGTGATGCCCACGTTCCAGGCCCTCCAGACCGCGCAGGAGCGGGGATACGATCTCGTCGAGGTCGCCCCCACAGCGGCCCCTCCCGTCGTCAAATTCCTCGACTACGGCCAGTTCAAGTACGAGCAGGCCCGCAAGGAGAAGGAAGCACGACGGAACCAGCGTTCCGTCGAGTTCAAGGAGATCCGCCTCAAGCCGAAGATCGGCAAGGGCGACTTCGACACCAAGGTCCGACGCGCCATCCAATTCCTCGAGGACGGCGACCGGGTCAAGGTGACGGTCCAGTTCCGGGGCCGCGAGGTGAGTCACGCCTACATCGGGCGGGACCTGCTGACCCGCTTCGGGGATCTCATCAAGGAGCACGGCACGGTCGATCGACAGCCGTTGCTCGAGGGTCGGTCGATGTCCATGACCGTGGCATCGAACCACAAGCCGAAGATCGTCCAGGCGCCGCCTGCTCGAGAGGGCACCGCGCCCGAGAGCAGTCCGCAGCCAGCGGCAGGAGGCTGAAACACGTGCCCAAGATGAAGACCCACAAGGGGGCCCAGAAGCGCCTCGGGGTCACCGGCAGCGGCAAGGTCTATCGAGTCAAGTCGTGGCGCGGCCACCACCTCGAGATCAAGTCCTCCCGCCGCACCCGCCGGTACGCGGGCAAGGCGATCCTCGATCCCACCAGCGAGCGCGCCGTCCAGCGCCTCCTGCCGTACCTCTAAGGAGCAGCTCGAGACATGGCACGCGTCAAGCGCGGCGTCGCATCCCACAAGCGCCACAAGCGGCTGCTCAAGGCCGCCGAGGGTCGCCGCGGCACTCGCTCCAAGCTCATCAAGCCCGCGCGCGAGGCGCAGCTCCACGCCATGGCCTACGCCTACCGGGGTCGCAAGGAGCGCAAGCGCCAGCTGCGCGCCCTGTGGATCGTCCGGCTCAACGCCGCGGCGCGCCTCAACGGCCTCAGCTACAGCCGCTTCGTGAGCGGCCTCAAGGCCGCCGGGGTGATCCTCGACCGCAAGGTCCTGGCCGACGTCGCGGTCCGCGATGCGGCCACCTTCGCGCGCCTCGCGGAGCTCGCCAAGGCCCAGTAGCGGCACCCGCCGCACATCGTGGACCTCGGATCGTTCCAGGAGCGCCTGGCATCCCTGCGTGACTCGGCCCTCGCCGACATCACCGCCGCGACCGATCCCGCCGCGCTCGCCGAGGTCGAGACACGCGTGCTCGGCCGCAAGGGCGAGCTGCGCGCGCTGCTCGGCGGCATCGGTGCCCTCCCGGCGGAGGACCGGCCGCGCGTGGGCGCGCTCGCCAATCCCGTCCGCGAGGCCATCGAGACCGCGCTCGCCGAGCGGGGCGAATCCCTCGGCTTGGCTGCGCTCGAGCAGCGGCTGGCCGCCGAGGCGGAGGACGTCACGCTCCCTGGGCGGATGTCGTGGCCGGGTGGCCTGCATCCCATCCGCGAGACCGAGGCGGAGATCGCCCGGATCTTCGGCCAGTTCGGGTTCGTGGTCGTGGAGAGCCCGGAGGTCGAGACCGACGCGCTCAACTTCGAGGCGCTCAACATCCCGCCGGACCACCCGGCGCGTGACCTCTGGGACACCATCTACGTCGCCGACCCAGCCGGGACCCCGACGGCGACGGACGCACCCCGGTGGCTGCTGCGCACCCACACCTCGCCCGGCCAGATCCGTGCGATGCGTGCGAGCGCGCCACCCATCCGCATCCTGACCCCCGGACGCTGCTACCGCTACGAGGCAGTGGACGCGGCCCACGGCTTCGAGTTCTTCCAGATCGAGGGGCTCATGGTGGATGAGGGGACGAGCATGGGCACCCTGCGCGGCCTGCTCGACGCGTTCGCCCACGCCATGTTCGGCGCCGGCCGGCCCACGCGCTTCCGGCCCGGCTACTACCCCTTCACCGAGCCTTCCGTCGCGTTCGACATCCAGTGCGTGGTGTGCGACGGCAGCGGCTGCCCGGCATGCGGCCGGAGTGGCTGGATGACCATCCTCGGCGCGGGCATGGTCCACCCGGTCGTGCTCGCGAACGGTGGGATCGACCCGGAGCGCTACCAGGGGTTCGCGTTCGGCATGGGCACCGACCGGATCACGATGCTGCGGTACGCCATCCGCGACATCCGGGCGTTCCTCGCCAACGACCTGCGCTTCTTGGAGCGGTCCCGGCCATGAGGGTGCCCCTGTCATGGCTCCGCGAGTACGTGGACGTGGAGGTGTCGCCCGAGGACCTCGCTGCCCGGCTGACGCTCCTGGGCATGGAGGTGAAGGGCATCGAGCGCCTGGGCGCCGACTGGAGCCGGGTGGTCGTCGGCGAGCTGCTCACCGTGGCCGACCATCCCAACTCCGACCGCCTCCACCTCACGACGGTGCGGGTCGGGGACGACCGGCCCACGCTCTCGATCGTGTGCGGCGCCCACAACATCGCTCCCGGGCAGCGCGTGCCCGTGGCCATCCCCGGATCGCAGCTCCCCGGCGGACGGCGCATCGAGACCGCGCGCCTCGCGGGCGTCGAGAGCCAAGGCATGCTCTGCTCGGGGACCGAGCTCGGTCTCTCGGACGACGCCGAGGGCATCCTCATCCTGCCGCCGGACTCGCCCGTCGGCATCCCCCTCGAGGACCTGGTGGGCGACACGGTGCTGGACGTGGATGTCAAGCCCAACCGTGGCGACGCCTTGAGCATCATCGGCCTCGCTCGCGAGGTCGCCGCGGCCACGGGCGCGACGGTCCGCTGGCCCGTGATCGAGGTGACGGAGTCCGGTGACGCCACGCGTGAGCATCTCGACGTCATGGTCGAGGACCCGCGCTGCTCGCGGTTCGTGGCCCGCTGGCTCGACGGCGTCACCGTGGGTCCCTCGCCGTTCGCGGTCCAGCGACGCCTCATCGCCGCTGGCGTACGTCCCATCAGCAACGTCGTTGACGCGAGCAACTACGTGATGCTCGAGGTGGGCAAGCCTATCCACACCTTCGACGCGGACGGCATCCGGGGCGCGCGCATCGTGGTCCGGGCGGCTCGTCCGGGCGAACGGATGACCACCCTCGACCATGTCGAGCGTGCGCTCGACCCGGAGGTGCTGCTCATCGCCGACGACGAGGGGCCGCTCGGACTCGCCGGGGTCATGGGCGGCGTCGAGAGCGAGGTGGGGGAGGGCACCAGCCGCGTCGTGGTCGAGTCGGCCATCTTCGACCCGGTGAGCATCCGGCGGACGGCCTTCCGGTTCGCGCTCCGCTCCGAGGCCAGCCTGCGCTTCGAGAAGGGCCAGGAGCATCGCCTCGCACGATGGGGCGCCGATCGCACGACCCAGCTCATCCTCTCGTGGGCGGGTGGACGCGCGGCGACGGGTGTCGTGGACACGGCGCCCACCGACCCGCCGCTCGCGCGGGTGCCGTTCCGGCCCGCCCGCGTGTCCCGGCTGCTTGGCGTGGACATCCCGGTCGCGGAGCAGGTGGAGCTCCTCGCGCGAGTGGAGGTCGCCACCGTGCCCGCCGAGCCAGGCGACCGGGTGCCCATCACGGCCGCCGGCCTGACCGCCGACCCAGGCCCCGATGCGCTGGTGGCCATCGTGCCACCCCATCGCCGCGACCTTGCCATCGAGGCCGACGTCATCGAGGAGGTCGCTCGCGTCCGGGGCTACGAGACGCTGCCCGGCAGCCTGCCGTCCACGCCCATGCCGGGGTACCGTCCCGATCCCCGTCGTCTCACCGACCGGCTGCGTGGCTGGCTGGCCGGCGCCGGGCTCACGGAGGTCCTGACGCACGGGCTCATCGATCCCGCCGACCACGCGCGCCTGGGCATCGGACCCGGCGACCCGGCCACCATCGTGGCAGGCAACCCCGTCACCCTGGACCACTCGGAGATGCGCCGGTCGCTGCTGCCCGGGCTGCTCCATGTGCTGGCGGGCAACCAGCGCCTGCGGCGGACCGATGTCGCGGTGTTCG
>JBEVIK010000283.1:0-4650 GCA_040510715.1 Candidatus Limnocylindrales bacterium | reverse complement strand
CGCGAGCTCCTCGCCGGTCCAGTCACGCCGGCCCTGGAGCAACCCGAGCAGGCGAAGGAGCCGCGCGGATGTCTCGAGCATCTCGCCACTTTCGCGTTCATCGAGGAACGAAACGTTCCGCATGCGAGTCTACCGTGCAGGATGTCGGCCGGCAGCCCCGGCGGCACCCTCCAGGAGACCGACATGAGCGACGCGATCCACGAGTTCCGGATCTCCATCCCCGATGCCGACCTTGATGACCTCGCCCATCGCCTCGACGAGGCACGTTGGCCGGCCGACCTGCCGGGTGATGACTGGAGCCGAGGCGTGCCCGCTGGCTACCTGCGGGATCTCGCGACGTATTGGCGCACGGGCTACGACTGGCGGGCGCACGAAGCGACCCTCAACGCGTTCCCCCAGTTCGTCACCGAGATCGACGGTCAGCGCATCCACTTCCTGCATGTCCGCTCAAGCCGATCAGACGCCACGCCGCTGTTCCTGACCCATGGCTACCCGAGCTCGTTCGTGGAGTTCAGGCGGCTCATCGGGATGCTTATCGAGCCCGAGGAGGGGCCCGCGTTCCACGTGGTCGCCCCATCGTTGCCCGGATACGGCTTCTCGACGCCCTTGTCCGGCCCGGGCTGGACGATGGGACGCATCGCGCAGGCCTGGGCAGGGCTGGCGCGCCGCCTGGGCTACGAGCGATACGGCGTCCACGGCGGCGACATCGGCGCGGGCGTCTCGGGCATGGTCGCGACCGCCGACCCGGAGCATGTCATCGGGATGCACGTGGTGACCGACCCGATGACCGCAGCGAGCGCGGCCACGTTCATCCCCGGGCTGGCCGACGGCCTGGACCCGGCCGATCCGGTGGACCGGCTGGCCCTCGACCGGATGGAGCACTTCCGGACCGAGACCTCCGGCTACCTGCGGATCCAGAACAGCCGGCCCCGGACCATGGGCTATGGCCTGAACGATTCCCCGCTGCTCCAGCTCGCCTGGATCGCGGACAGCTTCCACGAGTGGACCGACCTGCCCATCGACCGCGACGACCTGCTCACCAACGTCTCGTTGTACTGGTTCACGGGGTCGGGGATCGGTGCCGCGCAGGGCCTCTACGAGCAGGCGCATGCCCACGACTGGGGTGAGCCGCCCAGCGTCCCCCAGGGCTACGCCGTGTTCGGTGCCGATGCCACCATGCGCAAGCTCATGCCGGTGCCGGTGGGTGTCCACTGGACCGAGTTCGAGCGGGGTGGCCACTTCCCGGCGCTGGAGGCGCCGGAGCAGGTCGCCGCGGACCTGCGGACGTTCTTCGGATCGATCGCCTGATCGGATCGCCGCGCCCTGGTTCGAGCGCGCAGCCCCAGCGGAGTCCACCTGCGTGACTCGCGCTGGGGTGCGCGCCACTTCTGTGAGTCCGATCGGGTCATCACGCTGAGACCGGGATCCGCTCTGGACCTTGGCCCCAGGCTCTGGACCTTGGCCCCGGGCTCCGGTCCTCGGGCCGGCCGGCGCGCCCCGATCCCGCGAGGCTCCTCACGACGTGCGCCCGTGCGCGCCCGGCGCCACCTGATGACCTGAACGGACTCGCGCGAGTCGCATCAAGGGGCACACGAGTCCCGACGCGGACTCAGCGAGCCCGGGCGCTGTCAGCCGACCGCCCGGACCAGCGCCTGGGCGTCGTCGCCCATCAGGCCGTCGCAGCCGAGCGCCTTCGACGCGGCGATCTCGGCGTCCGTGTTGATGGTCCACGACCACAGCGCGATGTCCGCGGCGTGGTGCGCCTCGACCAGCTCCCGGGTGATCTCGGTGTGGAGCACCTGCATCACGCGCGCCCCGATCGCCTGCGCCTGGCCCACCACCGCTTGGGGCGGCAGGTAGCCGACCTCGGGGAGCCGGTCCGGCGCGACATCGAGCGTGGGGTATCGCTCGTGGATCACCCCCAGCGCCACCTGGTCGAACGACGACACGAGGTGGCGCTCCAGCTCACCGCGTGCGGCCAGCCGGTCGGCGGTGGCGTGGGCGATGGCCAGCGACTGGTCGTGGTCGGCGCCCTTGACCTCGATGATGAGGAAGATGCCCGCCTCGGCGGCGAGGTCCAGGAGCTGGTCGAGGGTGGGCACCCGCTCGCCCCGGAACCGCTCCCCGAACCTGCCCCAGGCATCGAGCGCGAGCACCTCGTCGAGGGTCCGCTCGATGACGGGTCCCCGTCCGTTGGTGGTCCGGTCGAGGGTCTCGTCGTGGAGCATCACGAGCTGTCCGTCCGCGGTCAGGTGGACGTCCGACTCGATGGCATCGACGCCCGCCTCGATCGCCGCGCGGAAGGCGGTCATCGTGTTCTCAGGGAAGGTGATGGAGTGCCCTCGGTGGGACAGTGCCAGGGGGCGTGGGTGCTGGAGCCAGGGGTTCATGTCCGTCCTCGCTGTGTCGTCAGGCCCGGGCGATGGGGGCGGCATCGGCGCCGTCGGTCGGGTCGGTCGGCTCCACGACCCCCATCGGCTCCTCCAGCTCCGCGACATCCGCCCGCACGTCCGCGAGGCCGATGCAGGCGTCCGGCGGGAACGACAGGCGGACCCGGTCGCCCCGCTCCGGCGGCACCTGGTCGGTGGGCGCGTCGGCGACGACATCGCCCGCGGCGGTGCGCACCCGGAGCCGCGATGCGGCGCCCAGGAACAGCCGCTGCTCCACCAGGCCATCCACGGCGCCCTGCTCCGCCGAGGACGTATCGCCGTCCGCCAGGCGCGTCACGCCGATGCGCTCGGGCCGGACGACCACGAGGATGTGGTCGAGGGTGGCGCCCTTGCCGAGGTCGGCCATGTGCAGGATGGCGGACCCCCAGGCCACGAGACCCGCGGGCCTGTCGGTCACCGTCGCGGGGAGCCGGTTGGCGGCACCCACGAACGACGCCACGAAGGGGGTCGCGGGACGGCCGTACAGCTCTTCCGGTGGCCCGGCCTGCTCGATGCGCCCGGCGCGCATGACGACGACCTCGTCGGAGATCGAGAGCGCCTCCTCCTGGTCGTGGGTGACGTACACGGACGTGATGCCCAGCTGCTGCTGGATGCTCCGGATCCCCTCGCGCAGCGCCACCCGGACCTGGGCGTCCAGCGCCGACAGCGGCTCATCGAGCAGCAGCACCCGCGGCTGGATGGCGAGCGCCCGCGCGAGCGCGACGCGCTGCTGCTGGCCGCCCGACAGCTGGTGGGGATAGCGCTTGGCGGCGTCGCCGATCTGGATGAGGTCCACCATCTCGCCGACGCGGCTCGCGATGCGCTCCCTGGGCCACTTCCGGAGCCGCAGCCCGTAGCCGATGTTCTCCGCGGCGGTCATGTTGGGGAACAGGGCGTACGACTGGAACACCATGCCGATGCCTCGCCGGTTGACGGGCACGTCGGTGATGTCCTCGCCACCGATGGCGATCGTCCCCGCGTCGGGCTGCTCGAGACCCGCGATCATGCGCAGCAGGGTCGTCTTGCCGCAACCGCTGGGACCGAGCAGCGAGAGCAGGTGGCCCTGCTGCACGTGGACGTCCACGCCGGCCACGGCGGTGACCTGCCCGAACGCCTTGACGACGCCACTGATCCGGAGGTCGCTCATGGGTCTCCTGCATGGGTCATCGACGTCGCCGCGTCGTTGCCGGAGCGATGATCGATCGTTGACGGGACGAGGGTTGACGCGTGGCGGACACCGGCCTACCGTGGAGGCGAGGCGTAGGACATCATACGTCTACGACCCGGCGCACCGACCCTCGCCGGGACCACGGACGGTGCCGTCACGCGCTGGACGGCAGGAAGGAGCGACCGTTGCGCGCCACGAGATCCCTTGCCGCGTTGCTCGGTGCGGCGATGCTGGTGCCCCTCGCGGGCCTCGGCGCCACTGCCCAGTCGCCATCGGCGGCGACCCCACCCCTCGACCCCAGCGACCCGGTGCTCGCGGAGCTGATGGCCGCGACCCAGACCGAGGGGGCCATCAACAGCTACGGCATGCCCGACAGCTGGACCAACTTCGGCGAGATCTTCGCCAACTTCCTTCCCTTGTACGGCGCCCCGGGGACGCCCCTCACGCACACGGACACGGACATGTCCAGCGCGGAGGAGATCTCCAAGATGAAGGCAGAGCAGAACAACCCGGTGGCGGACATCGGGGACATCGGCATCCTGTTCGGGCCGATCGCGATCCAGGAAGGCGTCGCCGGCTGCTACAAGGCAACGGTCTGGGACTCGATCCCGGACTACGCCAAGGACCCCAACGGCTGCTGGACCGGCTGGTACCAGGGCACCATCTCCTTCGCGGTCAATCCCGCCGCGACGGGCGGCTTCGTGCCCCGGACCTGGGAGGACCTCAAGAACCCCGCGCTCGCCGGCAAGGTCGCCATCAGCGACCCCATCGCCGCGGCGCAGGGCCAGTTCGCGGTCCTCGCGGCGGCGTTCGCGCATGGCGGCGACGAGACCAACATCCAGCCCGGCATCGACTTCTTCCAGAAGCTCAACAAGGCCGGCAACTTCCTCCCCGTCGACCCGACGCCCGCGACGATCGCTTCCGGCGAGACCCCCGTCGTCATCGACTGGAGCTACAACAACCTCGCTGCTGCGACCGAGAACAAGGGCACGCGCAACTGGAAGACCACGGTCCTCCCCGGCACGGCCGTCGGCAGCTACTACAACCAGGCCA
>JBEVIK010000282.1:0-19076 GCA_040510715.1 Candidatus Limnocylindrales bacterium | reverse complement strand
CGACGATGACGGCCGCGATGGTGCCGCCGATGACCCCGCTCATCGTCTTGTTGGGCGAGATGTGGGGGAAGAACCGTCCCCGCTTGAAGGTCCGTCCTGACAGGTACGCGAGGCTGTCGAAGGTCCACACGGTGGCGACCAGGACCAGGAGCCAGGTCCGACCCGCGTCGAGATAGCCATGCAGCACGGCGTCATCGGGGATCGCCGGCGCGATGGCCAGGATGCCCGCGAGGAACGCGATGAGCGACACGTAGAGCACCCCGTACGTCGTGCTCATCCAGGCCACGAAGCCGTCGCGGACCTCCGGGTGCCGGAACGCGACCATGCCCGCCACGACCAGCACACCACCCACGAATGCCAGCGTGGCGCCCTCGGGTGGCGATGCCAGGCCCAGGCCGAGCACGGCGATGGGCGGCACCGCGACGACGAGCGCGGGCTCTGCCGGGAACCCGGCGGCGCGCAACAGCCGGGCGGCCTCCCAGCCGCCAGCCGCCGCGAGCGCCGCGAGGCCGAACGTCAGCCAGGGTTGCCCGGCGAGGAAGACGATGACGACGACGGGCACCAGCACCGCCGCGCTGATGAGTCGCTGCTGCACGCTGCCTCCCTACCGCCCGAAGCGGCGGGAGCGGCGGGCGTACTCCTCGAGCGCCAGGTCGAGCTCCGGCGGATCGAAGTCGGGCCAGAAGCGCTCGCAGAAGTAGAGCTCCGCGTAGGCCGCCTGCCACAGCAGGAAGTTGCTGATGCGCTGGTCGCCACCGGTGCGGATGAGCAGGTCCACGTCCGGCAGGTCGGCGGTATAGAGCCGGTCGGCAAGGCTCGCCTCGGAGATGTCGTCGGGCGCGATGCCGTCGCGGATACAGCCCCGCACCGCGTCCACGATCTCCGAGCGCCCCGAGTAGTTGAATGCGACGTTGAGGGTCATGCGGGTCCCGCCCGCGGTGCGCCGGAGCGCCTCCTCGATGGACGAACGGGTCCGCGGGTCGATCTCCTCGAGCCGGCCGAGCAGCCGCACGGCGACGCCCTGCCGCACGAGGTCGGGGGTGTAGTCCTGGATCGCGGCGTCGAGCAGCGAGAAGATGGTGCGCACCTCGCCCTGGTCGCGTGACCAGTTCTCGCGGCTGAAGGCGTAGATCGAGAGCACCTGGACGCCGCGCTGCTGGGCGCGCTCCACGATGGGCCGGACCGCCTCGACGCCCGCGGCATGACCCTGCGCCTCGGGCACGCCCTGCTCGCGTGCCCAGCGCCGGTTGCCGTCCATGATGACCGCGACGTGTCGGGGGATGTCCTCCGCCATCGACGTGGTGCCTCCGCCCAGGGGGTCGGCCATGGCGGTCGAGGTCATCAGACCTCCATGATCTCCTGTTCCTTGACCTTGGCCGCCTGGTCGACCTGGTCGATCCACTGGTGGGTCACCTTCTCCACGCGCTCGAGCTCGCGGCGGGCGTCGTCGGCACCGACCTCACCGGCCTTCTCCTGGCGCCGGATGTCGTCCTGGGCGTCCCGTCGATGGTTCCGGACCTCGACCCGTGCCTCCTCGGCGCGCCGGTGGACGACCTTCACGAGGTCGCGGCGCCGCTCCTCGGTGAGGGGCGGGATGTTGAGCCGGACGACGGTGCCATCGGTGTTGGGCGTGAGGCCGATTTCGCTCTTCTGGATGGCCTTCTCGATGGCCCCGATGACGCCCCGGTCCCACGGCTGGATGACCACCTGGTGCGGCTCGGGAACGCTGATGCTGGCCAGCTGGTTGAGGGGTGTGAGGGTCCCGTAGTACTCGACCTGGAGGCGCTCCACCAGCGAGGTGGATGCCCGTCCCGTGCGGACGGTCGCGAAGTCGCGCTCCATGGCGTCGATGGCACGCGACATGCGTGCCTCGAGCGGTGGTCGGGCGGCGTCGGTCATGGCTCGCCTCCTCCGTGGATGAGGGTCCCGATGGGCTCTCCCATGGCAGCCCGCCGGATGTTGTCCGGCTGGTTCATGTCGAACACCACGATGGGCAGGTCATTGTCCATGCACAGGCTGACCGCCGTCGAGTCGAGCACGTTGAGGCGGTCCGTCAGCACCTGCGCGTAGGTGATCTCGTCGTGGCGCTCTGCATCCGGCTCGACCGTGGGGTCGGCGGTATAGACGCCGTCCACCTTGGTGCCCTTGAGCAGGACCTGCGCACCGATCTCGACGGCACGAAGAGCCGCCGCGGTATCGGTCGTGAAGTACGGGTTGCCGGTCCCCGCGGCGAGGATGACCACGCGGCCCTTCTCGAGGTGGCGCATGGCGCGCCGCCGGATGTAAGGCTCGGCGACCTCGTTCATGCCGATGGCGGACATCACCCGGGTGGGCACGCCCACCTTCTCGAGCGCGTCCTGGAGCGCCAGCGCGTTCATGACGGTGGCCAGCATCCCGATGTAGTCACCCGTGGCACGCTCCATGCCCCGGGCGGCGGCCGCGAGGCCGCGGAAGATGTTGCCGCCACCGACCACGATGGCGACCTCGACGCCTGCCGCCTGGGCAGCCTGGACCTGGTGTGCGATGAACTGGCAGACGGCAGGATCGACGCCGTACTGGCGGCTCCCGAGCAACGCCTCACCGGACAGCTTGAGCACGATCCGGTGATAGCGGGGCCCGCTGCTCACCGCGTGCGGCCGTGCGTGCGACCCCCCGGGGCCGACGTCACAGCTCCTCGCCCAGCTGGTACCGCGCGAAGCGGCGCACCCGGATGTTCTCGCCGATGGTGGCGATGGCGTCGGTGATCAGCTGGCCCACGGTCTGCTCCGAGTCCCGGAAGGGCTGCTCGTACAGCACCACCTGCTGGTGCCACTTGCGCAGCTGGCCCTCGACGATCTTCTCGCGGATGGCCTCGGGCTTGGACTGCAGCGCCTCGTCGGCCAGCAGCTCGGCCTTCTTGCGCTCGGCCACCTCGGCGGGGATGGACTCCACCGTGGGGTACTCCGGCGCGAGGCCCGCGACCTGCATCGCGAGGTCGCGCACGAGTCGCTGGAAATCCTCGTTGCGGGCCACGAAGTCCGTCTCGCAGTTGACTTCGATGAGCACGCCCAGCCGGCCGCCGGCATGGATGTAGGAGGACACGAGCCCCTCACGGGCCTCGCGTCCGGCCTTCTTGGCGGCTGCGGCCTGGCCCCGCTCGCGGAGCAGGACGACGGCCTGCTCGAGGTCGCCGTCGGCCTCCTCGAGGGCTCGCTTGCAGTCCATGAAGCCCGCGCTGGTGCGCTCGCGGAGCTCCTTGATGAGGGCGGGGGTGATGTCGGCCATCAGGCGTGATGATCCTTCGTGTGCGGGGTCGATTTGGGGTGGTGGCGCCGGGGATCCGGCGCCGTCGGTCGTGGCGCGCGCCGCGTCAGGCGCCCGTCTCGTCCTCCTCGGTCACGTCGGGACCGCCGGGCAGGAGGTCGTCCTCCTCGGGCTCCGGCGCGAAGCTGTAGGTGCCACCCGCGGCGATGGCTGCGACGAGCTCCTCGCTCGCCTCTTCGGCCTCGGCCACCTCGGCAGGCAGCTCCGGCTCGGCGGCGGCGCGTGCCGCGCGCTGACCGGCGCCCTCGATCGAGGCATCCGCGACCAGCCGGCACAGCAGGCGGATGGCACGGATGGCGTCATCGTTCGCCGGGATGATGTAGTCCAGCTGATCCGGGTCGACGTTGGTGTCGCCGGTGCCGATGACGGGGATCTCGAGCTTGCGCGCCTCGGTCACCGCGATGCGCTCGCGATGTGGGTCGATGACGAACATCGCGCCCGGCAGCCGGCGCATGCGGCGCATGCCGCCGAGGGTCCGCTGGAGGCGGGTCATCTCATCGGTGAGGCGCGAAGCCTCCTTCTTGGACAACCGCTCGAACTCGCCGTTCGCCTGGCGGGCCTCGAGCTGCTCGAGCAGGCCAAGGCGCTTGCGGATGGTCACGAAGTTGGTGAGCATGCCGCCCAGCCAGCGCTGGTTGACATAGGGCATCTCGGAGCGCCCGGCCTCCTCGGCGATGGGCTCCTGGGCCTGCTTCTTGGTGCCCACGAACAGGATCGAGTCGCCACCGGCGACGGTGTCCGAGATGAACGTCAGCGCATCATCGAGCCGCTTGACCGTCTGGGCCAGGTCGATGATGTGGATGCCGTTGCGCTCCGCGAAGATGTACGGCTTCATCTTCGGGTTCCAGCGACGGGTCTGGTGTCCGAAGTGGACGCCGGCTTCCAGCAGCTGGCGCATCGAGACGGACGGCATGGGGCGGGAACCTCCTGTGCGGTTGGACCTCCGCGGACCTCGACCGCCACGGACCGGGAGCGGCACCTGCCGTCCGGCACCCCCGTGGGGATAACGGTCTCGCGTGTGTGATGCGCGGCGATCGCCACGCTCATGTGCTCCTCTCAGAGCCGCCGGAGTCTAGCACGAAGCAGGGCTATGCCTGCTGAGGCGCGTCGGGCACACTGCGTCGCCATGCGGCGCTTCATCGTGCACGTCCTCATCTCGACGGCGGCGATCACCCTGACGCTGCTCCTGCTGTCACGGGTCACGGTCGGCGGCGTGCCGCTGCTCGATATCCCGTACCAGACGCCCTCCGGTCCCGGCCGCGGCATCAACATCGATATCGGGATCGGGCTCCTGTTCGCGCTGGCATCGGCCATCCTGCCGCCGGTCATGGCGACGCTGTTCGGCCGCTGGTACCTGCGCAACCCTGTGTTCGCGTACCTGCTCGCCAACTTCGCGCTGTTCTGGCTCGTGGCCCAGCTGTCGGCCATCGGCGAGAGCCCGTTCCTCGTGCCCGAGCCGGCCCTCCTCTGGCTGTTCATCGATTCGGTGGTGTTCGCGCTCGTCGTGGTCACGTTGAACACGCTGCTTGGACTCGACCGGCCGCGGGTCGAGGAGCCCAGCCGCAATCGGCGGTTGTGGAACCTGCTCGAACGACTGCCGGCGACCCGCCGGAACCAGCTGATCGAGAACATCCGCCTGTGGGAGGTCTACGACAAGTTCAGCCGCTTCGGCGTCGAGATCGCCATCACGCGCACCCCCTTCGCCCGCTTGCGCGGTATCGGCGACAGGTTGACGGGCGGATCGTCGCGCGACATCGAGCAGATGTCCGCACAGGCCAAGGTGCGACTCATGCTCCAGCAGCTCGGTCCGACCTACGTCAAGTTGGGCCAGATGCTCGCTGGCCGTCCAGAGCTGCTCGGTCCGGAATGGGCCACGGAGCTGGCCAAGCTGCAGAACACGGTGCCACCGTTCTCGTGGGACGAGGCGGCCTCCATCATCGAGGACGAGCTGGGGCGGCCCCCGGAGAAGCTGTTCGCGAGCATCGACCACGAGCCGCTGGGCGCTGCCTCCCTCGCCCAGGTCCACCGCGCGACCCTCGCTGATGGGCGATCCGTCGTCGTCAAGGTCCAGCGGCCCGGTATCCAGGCCAAGGTTCGGGCCGACCTGGGCGTGCTCGTCGAGTTGGCAGATATCGCGGAGAGCCGGTTCGAGATGGCGCGCCACGCGGGTGTCCGCCAGATCGTCGAGGAGTTCGCGGCGGGCGTCCGGGAGGAGCTCGACTACACCATCGAGGCGTACAACGCTGCCAGGCTCGAGTACGTCCTGCGGAGGGAGCCGGGTGTGGGCGTGCCGGCCATCGAAGTCACGCTCAGTAGTCGCCGGGTCATCGTCATGGAATACGTCGAGGGCATCAAGCCCACACACATCGAGCGACTCGACCCCGACGTCGATCGCGAGGTGGTGGCGCGGACACTGCTGCGGGCGCTCGTCCGGCAGGTCCTTCTCGAAGGGTTCTTCCACGGCGACCCGCACCCCGGCAACGTGCTCCTCGAACCCGCGACCGGCAAGGTCGTGTTCCTCGACCTCGGGCTCATGGGAGAGCTTGGCGAGCAGGAACGGTTCGACATCCTTGCCCTCGTCTGGGCACTTCGGACGCGGGACCCCGGGATGATGGCGAAGGTCGTCCGGCGCCTGTGCCGGCCGACCGGTCACGTCGACGAGGCGGCCTATCAGCGAGCGGTCGAGCGCCTGTTCTATCGGTCCTGGGTGTACGGCCAGGGGTCGATGGGCGGCGTGGTGTCCGGGCTGTTCGAGGTGCTCGGCGCGCACCACCTCCGTATGCGCCGGGAGCTGGTGATGGCGGTCAAGGCGATCTCCCAGGCGGAGGAGCTGGTGCGGGCGATCGCACCCGATGTACCCATCGTCGAGACGATCGTCGACGAGGCGCAGGCCCTCCTGGCCAACGAGCTCGCGAGCGCCGATCGCGCGCTCCAGAGTGGCCTGGCCATGTCCGTCCAGGAGGTGGTCCAGCAGGCGGCAACCCTGGGGCCGGCCTTCATCCCGCGCCTCATCGATCTCGGCGAGGCCGCCCACTCGCTCATGGGCCAGACATCACCCGAGGAGCGGATGGCCCTGATCCTTCGCGAGGGTGTCGAGCGCGCCGGGCGCCAGGTGGACGCGCAGCTCGGTCGCCTTGCCTCGTCGGTCGCGTGGCTCGGCATCGCCCTCGGCACCGGCCTCGGTGCCATCGCGTTCCTGTCACGCCCGTCGGGGCTCGAGGGCATCGACCTCGTCATCGTGACGGTCCCCATCGCCACCGGTGCCGTCATCGCGTGGATCGTGCGCGGCTGGCGCTCTCCCGAGTCGGACGCGGCGGCGGACGCTGGCCCCGACTGACGACGTCGGACGGCGGGTGCGTGCCGTGCCGGATCACGCCGACGGTCGAGGCAGGGGCGCCCTCGTCCGCTGGGCGCTCTCGTCCCCCGGCCGGGACACGGCAGCGACGTCCGGGCAGCGATCGCCGCAGGTGCCCCGTCCCCGGAGCGGGCGATCACACGCCCCGGACGTGTCGCACGCGGGGCCTGCCGATGAGCCGCACGAGCTTCGGGTCGAGGTCGACCGCGACGACATCGAGCCGGAGGACCATCGGCGCGACGAGGCCGCGCTCCCGGAGCCAGGCCGACCGGACCAGGTCCATCGCCGCTACTCGGAGGCTTGCGAGCTTCCTGGCACCGATCGACTCCTCGGGTGCACCGAACCGCCCGGTCCGCGTGCCCCGGACCTCCACGATGACCAGGGCTCCCGGATCACCTGGATCGAGCGCGACGAGGTCCAGCTCTCCCCGCCCGACGACGATGTTGGTCCCGAGGATCGTCCAACCGGCCCCCTCGAGGTAGCGCCGCGCGACGCCCTCCGCCGCGATGCCGGAGCGACCACGAGCGGTCATGGGGCTGGGCGCGGGGCACATGCGCCGAGGGTAGGCCGGATGCCCTTACCGATCGCTTATCCCGGGGTGCGCCGACTCAGGCGACGGCGGCCGCCCCGCTGACGATGGGGATGACGACGGGCTCGACCGACCGTGGATCGGACTCGTGCTCGTTCCCCGGGTCGAGGGCATCCCCGGCCAGGTCGAACGCCAGCTGGTCGCCCGCGAGCATCGCGCGGATGCGCTGGTAGCCCCGCCGGTGGAATGGCGTGATGCCCAGGCGCTGGAGGCCCTCGACGTGGTCGCGCGTGGCATATCCCGAGTTGTGCTCCCAGCCGTATCCGGGATAGCGGACGGCGAGCAGCCGCATCAGCCGGTCGCGAGTGACCTTGGCGATGACCGAGGCGCATGCGATGGCATAGGAGCTGGCGTCGCCGTCCACGATCGAGGTGTACGGCCCGACCTCCGACTCGAACCCGCGGATCTTCATGCCGTCCACGAGCACATGGTCGTAGTCCGGGATCCGCGCCAGCGCTCGGCGCATCGCGAGGTGGGACGCGTGCAGGATGTTGAGCCGCTCGATCTCCGCCACCGATGCGGCGCCCACGGACCAGGCCAGGCTCCGGCGCTTGATCTCGGCCACCAGCCGGTCACGCTGCTGCACGGACAGGGTCTTGGAATCGCGGACACCGACGATCTTTCGGGTGTTGGGGCGGACCAGGACCGCTGCAGCGAACACGGGTGCGCAGAGGGCACCCATGCCCACCTCATCGACGCCGACGATGAGGCGCTTGCCCTCCTGCCAGAGGCGCCATTCGGCCTTGAGATGCGGGACCCGGGGCACGGGTCCCATCCTAGACCCGTGGGGCCACACCCCGCGAGCCAGGGCGGCTACTGGCCGCGTCGCTCCCGCAGGGACGCCGCCTTGCCCACGCGATCGCGCAGGAAGTACAGCTGGGCGCGCCGGGCGACGCCATGGCGCACGACCTCGATCTTGTCGATGCGCGGCGAGTTGACCTTGAAGGTGCGCTCCACGCCCACGCCGCTGCGCAGCGCGCGCACGGTGATCGATCGCGTGACGCCGCCGCCCCGCAGCCGCATGACCGTGCCCTCGAACACCTGGATGCGCTCGCGGTTGCCCTCGACGACCTTGGCCGAGACACGCACGGTGTCCCCGGATGCCAGCTCCGGCAGGTCGGTCCGGATCTGGTCAGCGACGATATCGTCGAGAACGCTCATGGTCTGGGTGCTCACTCTGTGTCGGGTGGGGCGGCTGCCGCGGGGCACGCGGGCGCCACGTCATCGGTTCAGATGGGTCGGTCGCGGAGTATATCAGGAGCCGGGATCCGGTGGCAGGAGATCCGGTCGCATCCGGCGTGTCCGCTCCCGCGCCTGCTCTCGGCGCCAGCGGTCCACCTCGCCATGGTGCCCCGACAGCAGGATGTCGGGCACCTTCATGTCCCTGAACTCGGCCGGGCGGGTGTACTGGGGGTACTCCAGCAGCCCGTCGGCGAACGACTCGTCCTCCGGCGATGCCTCGTCGATGACCCCCGGCAGCAGCCGCAGGACCGAGTCGATGACCACGAGCGCCGGGATCTCACCGCCCGACAGGACGTAGTCGCCGATGGACAGCTCGAGGTCCACCAGCCGGCGGACCCGGTCGTCGATGCCCTCGTATCTCGGACATATGAACACCAGGTGCTCCTGGGCGGCCAGCTCGCGCGCTCGTGATTGGTCGAAGCGAGCCCCGCCGGGGTCGAGCAGGATCCGCGTCGCACTGACGTCCGCTGGTGCCAGCGCATCGAGCGCAGCGGCGACCGGCTCGGGGCGCAAGAGCATCCCGGCACCGCCGCCGTAGGGATAGTCGTCCACGCTTCGATGCCGTCCCAGACCCCAGGTCCTGAGGTCGTGGGCGGTGACGGTCGCGGCGCCGGTCGCGAGCGCTCGGCCCGGGATGCTCTCACCGAGCGGTCCCGGGAACAGGTCCGGGAACAGGGTGATGACGTCGATGCGCAGCATCAGCTCGGAGGTTCGGCGGGCGCATCCGCCACTGCGTCGCTCCCCTCCCCCCGCTCCGCGGCCTTGCGAGCCCGGGTCGTCCGCCGGCCGCGCACCCGCGAGCGCGGCTCCCGATCGTCGAGACCGAGCGCGTCGGCATCGACCACGAGCCGGCCCGCGTCGGGCGCCAGCTCCCGGACCACGGTGGAGACCGCGGGCACGAGCAGCTCGCCCCGCGGACCCTGGACCACGAACACCTCGCTGCCACCCGCGCGGAAGACGTCCACCACGCGGCCCAGCTCGCCCCCCTCGAGGTCCTCGACCGCGAGACCGGTGACCTCGTGCCAGTAGAACGAGCCGTCCGGCAGGGCATCTGTGGGCGCGGGCGCCTCGAGGTACCGGCCCCGGAGATCCTCCACGGTCGTGCGGTCGGTGCGCTCCTTGAACCAGACCAGGAGGCCGGGCCCGTCGGCGTTCGCCTCGACGATGGTCAAGGGCTCATTCGTGCCCTCGGGGAACACGACCGTGCCCGGCTCGAAGCGGGCCGGGTCATCGGTGAGGACCTCGACGCGGACCCCGCCACGCAGTCCGTGGAGCCCCCGGATGAGCCCCACCACCAGCCGCGTGCCGGCCGCGGCACCAGGCTCGTGCGGGCGCTCCGTCATCCCCGTGACCCGTCGGTCAGACGATCTCCAGCGCGATGGGCGTGCCCTCGCGCGTCGCGACCACCTTCAGAAGGGTGCGCATCGCCTTGGCGACACTGCCATTGCGCCCGATCACCTTGCCCATGTCCTCCTCGGACACGTGGAGCTCGATGACCTGGGTGCCCTCGTCGTCGTGGACCTCCACCTTCACGGCATCCGGGTCATCGACCAGGGAGCGTGCGACGAACGTGACCAGCTCGGCGGCTGACACGGCGGCCTACCGGGAGGGCAGGATGCCGACCTGACGGAACAGGCGGGCGACGGTGTGGGAAGGCTGGGCGCCCTGGCTGAGCCACTTGGCTGCCTTCTCGGCGTCCACGTTGATCTCGACGGGCTCCTGCCGTGGGTTGTAGTGGCCGAGCGTGTCGATCGCGCGTCCATCGCGAGCGGAGCGGCTGTCCGCGACGACGAAGCGGTAGGTCGGCTGCTTCGTCGCGCCGACACGGGTGAGGCGGATGCGGACCACGGGTGTTTCAGGCCTCCTGCGGGCTTCTGATGGGCGGCACCACTCCGGGCGCCGGGATCGTCGTGCTGTGTCACGGGCTGCCCGACGCAGAGCGCCCGGCGTGGCTGATGGCGGGTACGGACGCGAAGTCTACCTGACGAACAGCAGGAGCTTCGAGGACAGGGAGTCGTCGTCCGCGAGGTTGGACAGGACGAGATAGTCAAGGGCGTCGAGCCAGGGCTTGACGTCGGTCGTGTATCGCGCGTCCGCGCCGCCCATGCCCTCGATGAGCGACTGGACCCCGGCGATGTCGATGTATGCCATGCCCGCGTTCGGGCTGCCCGCCACGGTCAGGGCGTTCGCGTAGCGGGTGTCCGATGCGAGCGAGGTCGCCGCATCCTGGGTCAGTGCCGTCTCCACGAAGTCGCCCACGCCCAGGTAGAGATGGTCCGCGCCGACCGCCACGCTGATCGACGGCTGGATGGGTGCCGCGAAGGCCGTCATCCCCGCGCCGTCCTCGAAGGTGAAGGTCGTCACGGGCACCCCCGCGACATCAGCCTCCGTGATGGTGAACGGCGGATCGTCGCCGGCGGCGGACATCAGGCGGATCAGCCCGAGGATGTTGTCGACACGCGTCTGCGCCGCCTCGGGATCGGACAGGGTGGCCGCGATACCGCCCGCGAACGTCCCGTCCGCGAACGAGACGCCCAGCGCGGCGTCCTCCACGGGGTCGAGCAACGCCGGGAGCGGGGCCCCCAGCAGCCGCTCCAGCTGTGCGATGTCCTCGGTGCTCTCGGCGGGCACCTGGGCGAGCACGGTCTCGAGGGCCGCGTGGAGCGTCGAGCCCAGGTCCCGGATCTCGAGGTAGACGAACGTCCCCGCAGGGAACCGGCTGGCGAGGTCGGTCTCGCGCATGCTCGGCACCGGGAACGAGGGCGGCGTCTGGAGGTCCACCGCGAGGGTGAGGTGGTCGCTCGACGCCTGCGCATACCCCGAGACCCAGGTCGGCAGCTGGTCGAGCATGTCGAGCACCAGCTCGGTCCCTGGCTGGCCGGTGAGCTGGGACTCCATCAGCGGTCGCAGCGCGCTGACCGCGAAGTAGAACGCACCCAGCCGATCCGCGGGGATGCGTGCGGCGGCGGCCGCGAAGGATGGGTCGTCCACGAGGCCGGGCGCGTTGCCGGCGAGGACGTCCAGCGAGGCCTTGACATCGTCCGCAGCGGGCGCCACGAGGAGGTACTGGTCGGTGACCGCGTAGCTCACGTCGTCGCCGACGGTGGTCACGGTCGCCCCGGCGTACTGCTCGGTGGCGATGGGCTCCTGGGTCAGGAACGACGCGAGCCGCGACTCGAGGGCCGCGCGGTCCTTGACGCCGAGGCCGACGACCAGGGAGGGCGGCAGCTGGGTACCGGCTTGCGGGTCGAGCCCGAGGGTATTCGGGCTGGCCCGTGGGGCCAACGTCGCGCTGTCCGGGATCTCGAGCAGCGCGAGGCCGAACTGGCGATTCGACCACGGGTCGATGTCGCCGGTCCAGGATGCCCCACCGGATGAGGCCTGGCTCACGACCTGGTCGAGCAGCTCGTTCACCTTGGCGTCGAGCGCGGCGGGATCCGCGAACCCGGGCAGGTGCCCCAGCAGCTCCGACAGCTCCTCTTCCTGGCTGCCCGGCAGGTCGAGCCGCAGCTCGGCCCACAGCACCGATGTCGCGGGTGCGAACGCCGGACCGCCTGAGCTGCCGGTCTGTGCGAAGACCACGACGCCGGTGGTGGCCACCAGCATCGCGACGGTGACGAGGAGCGCGATGGCCCAGCGGACCGGGCGGGGACGTGTTGCCTGGGACGACGTCATCGATGGGACCTCGGACGCTGCGTTGGCTGCGTTGATGGACGCGATGTTCTCATGGACCGCGGAACACGTGCCATGACGCGGATGGTCCGGTGTCGGCCCGCTCAGGGTCAGGGGAAGCGGCGGCCCATCGGCGGCATCATCCCCTTGCGGCCGCCCCCGCCACCGAGGTTCATCTGCCGGAACATCCGCTGCATCTCGCCGAACTGCTTGATGAAGCGGTTGACCTCGGGAAGTGAGGTGCCGGAGCCCCTGGCGATGCGTCGGCGACGCGATGCGTTGAGGACCCCGGGGTCGCGTCGCTCGGCGGGGGTCATCGACCGCGCGATCGCCTCGGTGCGACGCAGCTCACCACGGTCCTCGGCGGCCTGGATCTGCTTTCGGGCGTCCTTGAGCCCGCCCATGCCGGGGATCATCTCCATGAGCGAGCCCAGCGGGCCCATCTTCTTGAGCTGCTGCATCGACTCGAGGTACATGTCGATGGTGAAGTTGTTCTTCCGCAGCTGCTCCGCCATCTGCTCGGCCTGCTGCGAATCGAAGGTCTCCTGAGCCTTCTCGACCAGGCTCAGCACGTCGCCCATGCCCAGGATCCGGCCCGCGAGGCGATCGGGATGGAACACCTCGAGCGCGTCGGTCTTCTCGCCGGTGCCCATGAACTTGACCGGGACCCCGGTCACCGCGCTGATGGACAGCGCCGCGCCGCCCCGGGCGTCGCCATCGATCTTGGTGAGCACGAGCCCCGTGAGCGGCACGGCATCCCGGAACGCCTCCGCGACCGGCACGGCTTCCTGACCGACCATCGCGTCCACGACCAGCAGCGTCTCGGTCGGCTGCACCGCGCGGCACACCGCGGCGATCTCGTCCATGAGCGCCTGGTCCACGGTCAGGCGACCCGCCGTGTCCACGATGACCACGTCGCGGCCGGTCCTGCGCGCCTCGGCGACGCCGCCGCGTGCGATCTCCACCACGGATGTCCCCGCGGGAGCGCTGTAGACCGGGACATCGAGTCCCTTGCCGAGCGTGATGAGCTGGTCCACCGCGGCGGGCCGGTACGGGTCGGCCGCCACGAGCAGCGGCTGGCGTCCCTGGCGGACGATGTAGCGGGCGAGCTTGGCCGAGCTCGTGGTCTTGCCCGAGCCCTGGAGACCGGCCATCACGATGACCGCCGGCTGGCCGGTGAGCCGGAACGTCCGGTCGCCCGCGCCGAGGACCTCCGTCAGCTCGTCGTTGACGATCTTGATGACCGCCTGCCCGGGGTTGATGCCCTCGAGCACGTCCTGGCCCACGGCACGCGCCTTGATGCGCGCGACGAGGTCCTTGACGACCTTGTAGTTGACGTCCGCCTCGAGCAGTGCGAGGCGCACCTCGCGCATCGCGGCATCGACATCGGCCTCCGTGATCCGGCCGCGGCCACTGAGCTTGGAGAGCGCGTCGCGCAGGCGATCGCTGAGGGCATCGAACATGGGACGGCAAGTCTAGACGACGGCACGTTCAGGGTGCCGCCGGACGATGGTCCCGTGGTCGCACGCACGCGCAACGCCGGGGCGCATCATCGATATCCATGAGGCCACGCCCGGGATCGTTCGGTCCTTCGCTCGGCATCCGGCCCGGCGAAGGCGGTCGGGTGCTCGCGGTCGCGGCCCTGTTCGCACTGGTCGAGGCCGGGCGCGCGCTGGGCGAGGTCGGTGTCGAGACGCTCGTGCAGGGTCGCTTCGGGCCGGCCGGGCTGCCGAGCGTGCTGCCGTGGCTGTACATGGCGTTGGGCGCGCTCGGCCTGGTGGTGGCGGTCGTCTTCGGCGCGGCCCTGGGCCGGGTCGACCGCGGACGCCTGTTCGTGGCCGTGCTGGGGCTCGCCGCAGGTGTCATGGTCCTCGGCTGGCTGGCGCTCCCGGACGGATCGGATGCCGCGCTCGTCGGGCTCTGGCTCGCGGTCGCATTGGTGGCCTCCCTGCTCATGACCATCACGTGGACGATGGCCGGCGCGACATTCGACGCCCGGCAGGCCCGACGGATCTTCCCGCTGCTCACGGCAGCGGCCATCGCGGGCGGATTCGTCGGGTCCCTCGCGGCAGGCCCGCTGACCGCGCTCCTGGGTGCCGCCGACCTCGTGGTCCTCGAGGCTGCCGCGCTCGCCATCGCGGTCCCCCTCGTGGCGGCACTGTCCCGTCGTACCCGCTCACGCCGGAGACCAGCCGTGGCGGGATCCATCGTCGACGAGATGCGCCGGGGCATGGACACCGTTCGGGCATCACCGCTGCTTCGACGCATCGCGGCGTGCTACGTGCTCCTCGCGGTGCTCATGTTCTCCATCCAGTACCCGTTCACCGTGGCGGTCGCCACCGCGCTGCCCACGGACGCGGAGCGCGCGACCGCGCTGGGCATCCTGTCCGCGGCGGTGACGGCCACGTCCTTCCTGGTCTCGGCGTTCGTCGCCCGCCGCGTGTACGCGCGCTTCGGAGTGTCCGCCGGAGCGGTGCTCCTGCCCGTGGTCTACCTCGTCGGGTTCGGGGTGTGGCTCGCCTGGTTCACCTTCCCGACCGCGATGGCGGTGCGCTTCGCCCAGCAGGTCGCCCAGCGGGGGATCTCCAACGCGTCATGGAGCGCGTTCTACAACGTGGTCCCGGCAGAGCGCCGAGCACAGGTCATCGCGTTCAACGACGGCGTGCCCGGGCAGCTGGGGACCATCCTGTCGGGCATCCTGCTGCTCCTGGCGAGCCGCGCCCTCGCCCCCGACATCGTGTCGTGGCTCGGGCTCGCCATCGCCGCCATCACCACCGTCCTGGTGCTGGGTATCCGCCGTGGCTACGGCCGCAGCCTGGTCGCCGCGCTGCGGAGCGGCACCGGGGAGCGGCTCCTCGAGGGCGGCCCCGGTGTCGCCGGGCTGGTCCATGACCCCTCCGTAAGGACGGCGCTCCTGAGCGCCCTGGAAGCGCCCGAGCCGGGTGTGCGCGAGGTCGCGGCACGCCTCCTCGGGGAGGCTGGGCCTGACGGCGACACGACGTGGGAGCCACTGGTGGTGGCGACCCGCGATGCCGATGCGCGCGTGCGGCTGGCGGCACTCGGCGCGCTGGCCAGGCTGGGAGCCGCGGCCCCGGATGCGGACCCCGGTGGCCCGGCCACGCACCCGGACCTGGAATCGCTCTCGAGCGATCCGGACGCGCGAGTGCGCGCCGCCGCGATCGTCGCCCGTGCCGGGAACGACACGGACATGATCGTCGGTCTCGCAGCGGATCCGGATGCCGCGGTCCGGGCGACCGCCCTCGCGGCACTCACCCCATCAGCGGGCGCTCGGATGCAGGTCGGGGCGCGCGCCGTCGCGATCTCGGGCCTCCATGACCCCGCGGGGCAGGTCCGTGCGGCCGCTGCGGCAGCACTGGGCGCTGACGACACGTCCCCCTCGGATCTCATCGACGAGCTCGGCGATCGGCGCGATCCGAGCACTCCGGCCGTGCTCCACGCGCTCGCGCGGCTGACCGCCAGGATCGGCCAGGACCCGGCGATCCGCGCACCCGTGCTCGCGTTCGCGGACGCCAGGCTGGCCCGGCTGATGACGCTGCGCAGCGCTCGGCGTGCGCTCGGCGATGGCGTCGGCGAGACCCCCCGGTTCCTCGCGGACGTGCTCCGGCTCAGGGAGCAGGCGACGCTCACGGACCTCCTCGGCGCGCTCGCGGTCCTGGGTGCCCCCGAGGCCTCGGGCCTGGTACGACGCTGCCTCGGCTCCACGGATCCCGACATCAGGGCGCAGGCCATCGAGGCACTCGAGTCATTGGGCGATCCCCGACTCGCCCGGCGCGTATCGGCGCTCCTCGACGAGGATCCGGCCCGGGTGCCCGGGGGCCAGCATCGCGGCGCCGTGCTGGACGGTTTGGCGCATGATGACGATCCTTGGCTGCGCCGCCTGGCGCACGCATGCCTCGAGGACGGCGCGGTGACCGACACGACGCGGACGATGACCGAGCTCGAGACGATGCTCGCGCTGCGGCGAGTCCCGCTGTTCGAAGGGCTGGACCCCGAGGACCTCCAGCGCATCGCGGCCTACGCGGTCGAGCGCTCGTACGCGGCCGGTGAGGTCCTGATGGCGGAGGGAGATCCGTCGGACGAGCTGGTGGTGCTGCTCGGCGGCGGTGTGCGCGTCGAGCGCGCGGAGCCCGATGGCACCTCGAGGTTCCTCCGGACGTACGCCGCCGGGGAGCACATCGGCGAGCTCGCCGTCCCGCGTGAACGACCGAGGGCGGCCACGGTGACCGCTGATGCCGAGGGTGCTCGCGGGCTGGTCGTGCCCGGCCTCGGCCTGCGCGAGATATTGCGCGAGCGGCCGGAGGCGGCGATGGCCATGCTCGCCACGCTCGCCGAGCGGCTCAGCCGGCAATGAGCCCGCCACGTCCCGCTGGGCTGCCTGGCAGCGCCGCGCTGCCGGTCGGCACCGTCACGTTCCTGCGCACCGATGTCGAAGGCTCGATGCGTCGCATCCGCCGCCTCGGCAGCGCCTGGGACGAGGTGAACGCGGCCCATCTCGCCATCGTCCGGAGCGCCATCGGGGAGCACGGCGGCGTGGTGGTCCGGACGGAGGGCGACGCCTGCTTCGCGGCGTTCAGCGAGGCGCGTGCGGCCGCCGCGGCAGCGGTGGCCATCCAGCGCGGCATCGACGCCGCCGAGCTCGATCCGGACGGGCTCTTCGTCCGCGTAGGGCTCCACACTGGCGAGGCGCACCTCGCGGGCGACGACTATGGTGGCTTCGAGGTGAACCGCGCGGCACGCGTCGCGGCGGTCGGTCACGGCGGCCAGGTCGTCGTGTCCGAGGCGACCCGCGCGCTCATCGAGGATGCGCTGCCACCGGGCACCCGACTCGACGACCTCGGACGCCACGCGCTCAAGGACGTCGCGCGCCCCGAGCTGCTCAGCCAGCTGACCATCGACGGCCTGCGCGCGACGTTCCCGGCCCTTCGCACCGGTACAGCCTCGAGCCACCTCCCGGCGCGCCTCACGTCGTTCGTCGGACGCACGACCGAGCTCGAGGGCATCGCGAGCCTTGCAGAGGAGGCACGCCTCATCACGCTCACGGGCCCGGGCGGCATCGGCAAGACGAGCCTCGCCATCGAGGTCGCCCGTGCCATCGAGTCCCGCCACCCCGATGGAGCATGGGTCGTGCCCATGGCCGACGTGACCGACCCGGAGCAGCTGAAGGGCGCCGTGGCGCACCGACTGGAGGTGCTCGATGGCCCGACGCGACCGGCGGCCGAGGCCCTCCTCCCCTTCCTCGCTGATCGCTCGATGGTGCTCGTGCTCGACAACCTCGAGCATCTCCTCGGGGCCGCCGAGGCGGTGGCCGAGCTGATCCACGCGGCACCGGCAAGCCGGTTCCTCGTCACCAGCCGGGCTGCCCTGCATGTCGTGGGTGAGCACGAGGTCCCGCTTCGACCGCTCGGCGAGGGTGCCGTGCAGCTGTTCGTCGATCGCGCCCGCTCGGTCCGGCCGGACTGGGCGGTCGGCCCGGACGAACCGGTCATCCGCGAGATCTGCGAGCTGGTGGACGAGCTGCCGCTGGGTGTCGAGCTCGCAGCGGCGCGCATCGCGCATCTCTCGCCCAGCGTCATCCGCGACCGGCTCGTGGCCAGGCTCCCGCTGCCTGGCCACGGACCACGCGATGTGCCGACGCGCCAGCAGACCCTCGAGGCGACCGTCGCGTGGAGCTACGAGCTGCTCTCGGAAGAGCGACAGGCACTGCTCCGGACCCTGGCCGTGTTCGATGGCGGGTTCGACCTCGAGCAGGTGAACGCCGTGGCCGGGCCGGGCGCCGATCACAGCGACCGGCTCGACGACCTCCTGGTTCTCGCGGAGCAGAGCCTCATCCAGCCCATGTCCGCGTCCTCGGGACGGGTCCGATTCCGGATGCTGCGAACCATCGGATCGTTCGCGCTCGAGCGACTCGCAGCCATGGGCGATGAGACCGAAGCACGGCGGCGACATGCGCAGGCGTTCATCGACCTGCTGACGCTCGCCCTCCCGCACCTCAACACCTCGCGCCATGCCTCCTGGATCGATCGCGTCGCTCCGGACGAGGGGAATCTGCGCGCGGCCGCCCGCTGGACCATCGATGCGGGAGAGGGTGAGCTCGCGATCGGGCTGACAGCGGTGCTCTGGCGGTTCTGGCACGCGCTGGGCCTCGTGGCCGAGGGCCGCACCTTGGCGGAACGCGCACTGGCGATGCCGGACGCGCCACGCACGGGTGTCACTCGCGCCTGGGCGCAGGCGGCCGCGGGCAGTCTTGCCTACTGGCAGGCGGAGCCGACGGTCGCACGCGCCCACTACGAGCGCCAGCTCGCGCTGGCGGAGGAAGCCGCGGACGAGGTCGCCGTCGCTGATGCGTGGTTCAACCTGAGCCACGTGCTGTTCATCGACGGCGAGCCGGAAGCGTCCCAGCGGGAGTTCGTGGACCAGGTCGCCGCGCGCTATCGCGACCTGGGGGACGAGTGGGGCCTCGCACGGGCGGAATGGTCCACGGCCGTCGTCGCGATGTCGAAGGGCGAGGTCGGGGAAGCCTACGAGCGCCTGACCGCCGACCGCGTCCGGTTCGAACGGCTGGACGATCGACAGTACCTCGCGATGACCAACGCGAGCCTCGGCTGGGCTGCCTTCGTGCAGGGCGACATGCCCAGCGCGATCCGCTACTCCGTCGCAGCGCTCGTGGAGACCCATGCGATGCGTGACCTGGGCACCACCGCCATCTCGCTGCACGTGGGCGTCTTGATGGCGTCGATGCTGGGCAAAGCGGAGGAAGCGGCACGCCTCTCGGGAGCGTTCGAAGGGCTGTGCCGGCGGTATGGGGTGCGACCGCCCGCGACCCTCGAGAAGTTCGTCGGCGACATCGACCCCCTCGGACCAGCGCGCGAGCTGCTCGGCCCGGACGCCTTCGCA
>JBEVIK010000281.1:0-3855 GCA_040510715.1 Candidatus Limnocylindrales bacterium | reverse complement strand
TCCGGTGTGTACACTTCCCACAGATAATCGAAGTCAAACACGCTCCGCAGCAGGTCCCGGTCCCACACGAGTGGATCGAGTGGCGCGAGGAAGCTCACCTCGGGGGCGCCGTCCAGGGGACGGTGGGCCTCGTCCAGGGTGTCGGCGTCTGTGTACACGATGTAGCGCATACCGCGGACGCCCTCGACGCTCACGGGGAGCAGCTCAGCGTCCGCGATGAGGCCCTCCCGGAGCTCCGCCCGGTCCACCGTGCCCGGTGGGTCGGCGGGTGTCCGGCGTGCCTTGCCCGTGCCGTACCACAGCTCCGCGGGGCCGGTCGCACCGGCGAGCCCATGGCCCCGGTATCGCGACAGCAGCTTGTGCCGGCGTTGCTCGGGCTCCGATGGGCGCACGGCAAGCAGCTCCGCGGGATACAGCCGCTCGACCAGGTCGAAGTACTTGCGATTGCCCTCGCGGCGCGCGAGCCCGATGACGCCGCTGACCTCCAGCGCCTCGAGGACCGCGCGGGTCTCGGACGTGGGACCCCACCACCAGTCGATGGCGGGCTTGCGTTCGAAATCGATGCTCGAGAGCGGCCCCTCGGCCTGGATACGACCGAGGATCTGGGTCGCGGTGGCCTCGTACGTGGTGAGCACGCCGTCGCCGTGGCGTGCCCGCGCCTGGTCCCACACGACGCGATACCACGGCAGCTCCGCGGTGGGCAGGAGCGACAGGCCCTTGTTCCAGACCTCGAACAGCTCCCGGGTGCCGTACAGCAGCTCCTCGGTGGAGCGCGTGTCGTAGTCGGGGACCCGGGCGTGGAGCACCAGGTCGTGATTGCGCCCCGCGACCGCGAGCGGGTCGAACTGGATGGAGCCGAGCTTCTCCACCACCGCCCGCACGCCGGCGGCTCCCGTGGGAAGGGATCGCGGCGGTGCGAGCAGGTGGCGGGTGACCAGGAATCGCCGAGCGGTCGCGCGGTCCACGTATCGGACGTCGTCGTGGTCGTACTCGTGGGCCATCGCGGCCGATGGTAGGGGGCGGACGCGTCAGGGATCGACAGGTACGCCGGGCCTCGGTCCCCAGCGATCGGAGCACGGCCGGTCGATCCGGCCACCTTCCCTATACTCGCCCTCGCACCATGGCCTCCACCCGTGACTACTACGACATCCTTGGCGTGCCTCGCAGCGCCTCTGACGATGACCTCAAGCGCGCCTTTCGCAGGCTCGCCCAGCAGTGGCACCCGGATGTCAGCACCGATCCGGGTGCCGACGAGCGATTCAAGGAGATCAACGAGGCCTATCAGGTCCTCTCCGATCCCCAGCGCCGGCAGGCCTACGACACCTTCGGTCACGCGGGCGTCGGCGGCGGCGCCGAGGGCTTCGGGCCGTTCGGGGGCTTCGCGGGCTTCGGGGACATCTTCGATGCCTTCTTCGGGGGCGCGACCACGGGTGCCCAGCGGCGGCAGCGCGCGGCGACGGGCGCCGACCTGCGTTACGACCTCCACCTGACGTTCGACGAGGCCATCAAAGGCACGGCCAAGGACGTGACGTTCAGCGCGCTCGCCGCGTGCGAGACGTGCAGCGGCACGGGCGCCGAGCCCGGCTCGAGCCCCGTCACCTGCCCCCAGTGCAGCGGCACCGGCGAGATCCGGCAGGTCCGTTCCACGATGCTCGGCCAGATGGTCAACGTCTCGGTGTGCGGCCGCTGCCGGGGCACCGGTGAGATCGTCGAGCGGGCGTGCCCCGTGTGCCGCGGCGAGGGGCGCACCGAGTCGCGGCGGACCCTTCGCGTGACCATCCCGGCGGGCATCGACGACGGCCACCAGATCCGGCTCTCGGGAGAGGGGGAGGCCGGTCCGCGGAGCGGGACCCCCGGCAACCTGTATGTCGTGACGCACGTGGACGCCCATCCCCAGCTGCGTCGCCAGGACACCGAGCTCTACTTCGACCTGCCGGTGTCCATCAGCCAGGCCGCGCTTGGGGCGAGGATCAGCGTGCCCACGCCCGATGGCGAGGAGCTGGTCGAGGTGCGATCGGGCACCCAGCCGGGGGCGGAGATCCGGTTGCGTGGCCGGGGTGTGCCCCACCTGCGCCGGCCGGGCGTGCGGGGCGACCTGCACGTGCTGGTCAGCGTGGCCGTGCCGACACGCCTGTCCGCGCGCCAGAAGGAGCTGCTCGAGCAATACGCGGCCGAGTCGGGCGAGCGTCCCGACGAGCCGGTGGCGGCACCGGCGGGTGGCCGCCGTGACAAGCGCAAGCGGGGCATCGCGGACCGGCTCAAGGACGCGATCGGCTGAGCGTGACCGTGAGCGCGCCCGCTCCCCTCGAGGGACAGGAGGGCATCGACGCCGCCGGGACCTGGCTGGAGCTGTCGGTCGAGGTCGACCAGGAGGCGGTCGAGGCTGTCAGCGAGATCCTCGCCCGACAGGCGCCCGGCGGCGTCTCGGTAGAGGTCGCGTGGGACCCAGTGGATGAGGGCCTGGGCGCCATGCCGCGGCCGGGCGGCTCGGCGATCCTCAAGGCCTGGCTGCCCGGGCTCGACCCGGCGGCCGCCCAGCGTGCAGTGGGATCGGTGCGCCGGGACCTGGGGCACCTGCAGGCGTTCGGGCTTCGACCCATCGGCGACCTCGAGGTGCGACCGGTCCACGAGGAGGAGTGGGCATCCGCGTGGAAGTCGCACTTCCCGGTGCTGCGCGTGGGCCGGCGGCTGGTCATCCGTCCGACCTGGCGACGCCACCGGGCCGCAGCCGATGACGTGGTGTTGGCGCTCGACCCCGGGATGGCGTTCGGGACCGGGCTCCACCCGACGACCCGGCTGTGCCTCGCGGGCATCGAGCGTTGGGCCGACGAGGGACTGCTCGATGGCGCGCGGGTGCTCGATGTGGGCTGCGGGTCGGGGATCCTGGCCATCGCGGCTGCGCGCCTGGGCGCGCGCTCGGTCCACGGCGTGGACACCGACCCCATCGCGGTCGATGAGACCCTCGCCAACGCCCGGCGCAACCGCGTCGCGCGCCGGGTGAGCGCGGTCCGCGGCTCGGTGCCACTCGGTGGTGGTCGGGGAGCGGCCCAGGGCCCGTTCGATCTCGTGCTCGCCAACCTCATCGCGTCGCTGCTGACCGATCTGGCCGAGCCGCTCGCGTCGTCGGTCGCGCTCGGCGGACGCATGCTGGCGTCCGGCATCTTCATCGACCGTGAGGCGCAGGTCGCCGAGGCCTTCCGTGCCGCCGGCCTGCGTATCGTTCGTCGGGACCAGGAGACCGACTGGGTCGTCCTGGACGTCGAGCGACCACGCGAGCGATAGCACAGGGAGGACCACATGGCGAGCGACCCCGAGTGCTTGTTCTGCCGCATCGCGTCGGGCGAGATCCCCTCGAAGCAGGTCCACGGCGATGACACCGTCGTGGCGTTCCACGACATCGCACCGCGGGCGCCCACCCACATCCTGCTCATCCCCCGCGAGCACATCCGCTCTGCGGCGGAGCTGACCGACGGCGACGCGCCCATCGTGGGCCACCTGTTCGCCGTGGCGGCGAGCATCGCGCGGGACCAGGGGATCGCGGAGGCTGGCTATCGGATCGTGACCAACATCGGCCGGGGCGGTGGCCAGACGGTGGACCACCTCCACCTGCACCTGATGGGCGGTCGCTCCATGACCTGGCCACCGGGATGAAACGTCGTGCGCTGGCGCCCCTGCGGTCCTTGGCCGTGCTCGCCGTGCTCGCCACCGGGTGCGGCGGGTCCCAGGTCCAGGACACGCCGCGTCCCCTCGCGACCCCCGTCGCATCGCTCGGCTCCGCGCTCGCCGGCACGGCGCAGCGCGTGACGCAGGCGCTCGACGCGGCCGGCTACCGGGTCGCGCCACCCGTCGTGCCAT
>JBEVIK010000280.1:0-5637 GCA_040510715.1 Candidatus Limnocylindrales bacterium | reverse complement strand
CCACGGTATCGACCCTCCGACGAGGACGCATGATGGCGCCGATGCCGCCGACCATCCTCATCGTCGACGACCACGCCGCGTTCCGGCGGGCAGCCCGTGCGCTGCTGGGCGCGGACGGCTTCGAGGTGGTCGGGGAGGCGGCGGGTGGCCACGAGGCACTCGCGCAGGCGACCATCCTGCGGCCCGAGGTCGTGCTCCTGGACATCCAGCTGCCCGACATGGACGGGTTCGAGGTCGCGGACCGGCTCGCGGACCGGCCCGACCCTCCGCACGTCATCCTGATCTCGAGCCGCGACGCGCGCGACTACGGCGGCCAGGTCGAGCGAGCCGCATCACGAGGCTTCGTGGCCAAGAGCCTCCTCTCGGGCCACACGATCCGGACACTCCTGGGATGAACGCTCTGGGGCGTCTGCGACCCACACCGCCGACCCTCACGCTCACCGCGGGCCTGATCGCCATCCTCGGGCTGGCCTCGCTGCGCATCGGCTTCCCATCGTTCGACTTCCGCTTTGGCGTCTTCGTGCTGCTGTCGGGCTGGGCCGTCGCGGCCTTCGGCCTCGCGGCATGGGTCCGGGCCCCTGCCACGAACACCGGTCCACTCCTCGTCGTCACCGCCGCCAGCTGGTACGTCGGCGGCTTTCGATGGGTCGGCTCCGATCCGCTCGCGGCCCTGAGCGACGCCTTCGCGCTCGTGTTCGCGGCCGTCGCCGCCCACGCGCTGCTCGACGTCGCGGCGGGCCACCACGTCACGCGGTGGGTACGGCTGGTCATCGCCGCCACGTATGTGGCTGCCCTCCTCCCCATCCCGGCCGCCGAGACGCTGGTGGCGGCCGCGCTCTTGGTCGGACTGGGTGTCGCTGTCGTCGCAGACCGCCGGGACCTCCGTGACCGAGCGATGGTGATCGTCGCCGGCGTCGCGTTCGCGCTCGCGTTGGGGGGCCGCCGGATCGTGCCATCCCTGGTCGGAGCCGGCGGCGCACTGGACTACCGTCCTTTGCTGCCCGCCGCCCTGGTGCTGGTCGCGATGACGCTCTACCTCGTGATCGTGCGCCGCGCCACGCGTGTCACGCTGGTCGGTGACCTCGTCGTCGAGCTCGGGTCCGGCCCGAGGCCAGACCTCGCGCGCGGGCTCGGCGACCTTGTCGGCGATCCGAGCCTCGAGGTCGGGTTCTGGCTGCAGGATCGCGACGCCTGGGTGGACGGAGCCGGACGGCGTATGGTCGAGCCCGTGGCCGGGTCGGCCCGGATATCCACGCGGGTGGCCCGCGGTGACATCCCGGTGGCGATCCTGGTCCACGACCCATCGGTCGAGATCGATCCCGGCATCGTCGCGGAGGTCGCCCGAGCAGCGGAGCTGGCGGGAGCCAACGCTCGCCTCCAGGCGGAGGCCAGGGCACAGGTCGACGACGTGCGGTCGTCGCGCCGGCGGCTGTTGGTCGCCGTGGACGACGAGCGAGAGAAGCAGGAGCGGCGCCTCCGCGAGGCGCTCGACCCCCGGTTCGCCGCGCTCGAGCGCGCGCTGCGGGAGGCGCTCCCGGACGATGTCGCGGGCAGCGCCCTCGAACAGCTGAACGAGACCCGCTCGGAGCTCACGGAGCTCGTTCGTGGCGTCCACCCGATGGCTGCCGATGGCCTCGGACTCGCGGGCGCCCTGGAGGAGCTGGCACGTCGCGCCCCGGTCACGGTGCAGGTCGACATCACGTGTGACGAGGCGCCGTCCCGAGCCTCGCAGACGGCGATCCTGTTCATGGTCAGCGAGGCGCTCAGCAACATCGCCAAGCATTCCCGGCACCGGAGCGCCGCGCTTCGCGTGGCGCGCGTGGGATCGACGGTCATCGTCGAGGTCACCGATGACGGCCGCGGGGGTGCCGATCCACGCCGGGGCAGTGGGCTCCGTGGCCTGCGCGATCGGGTGGAGGCCCTCGGCGGCCGCTTGACCATCGACAGCCCGCTCGGAGCGGGGACCAGTCTTCGAGCCGAGCTGCCCGTCGAGGAGCCGGCGTGACGGCGTCGTGGCCCACCGCTGCGACGTGGTTCGCGCGCGTGGTGGTGCCGCTCGTCGCCATCGGCTTCCTCATCGGGATCGCCGTCGTCCAGCACGGGTTCGCGGATCCTGCGATCGCTCCGACCCGGAACGGGGACACCTGGGCCGTCGCGTTGCACGTCAGCGCCGGGATGGTCCTCATCGGGGGTGGCATCGGCGCGCTCCTGCTGGGTGTGACGATCCGCGCCGGGCTCGTCGGGACGCTCGCGGGGATGGCGTGGTTCGGCCCGATGCTGACCGGCCTGGTCATCGACCAGCCCCTCGTCCGGGCGCTCGGCGCTGCGTCGGCCGCGTTGATGGTGCCGTTGCTCGCACACCTCGTGCTCTCGGCAACGTCGCCGGGCACGCTGCCCCGACGGAGCGCACGGGTCCTCGCGGTGCTGTATGCCCTGGGCTCCATCGCGTCGCTCGTCCTGTTCGTGACGTACGCACCCTTCTTCGATGTGCGGTGCGTCGAGACCTGCAGGAGCAGGGAGGCCATCGCCGGGCTCGGCTCGTCCGCGTGGATGATGGCGCGAACGATCGCTGGGGTCGTGACACTGGTATCGGGTGTCTGGATCGGGGTCAGCTCCGCGTGGCGGGTGCTCCGGCACCGTCCGGCCATGCCCGGTGGGACGATGGCCCTCCTTGGCGGGGTCGTGATCGGCATCGCCGCGATCATCGGTGGCCTGTTCGTCGTTGCCCGTGGCCGCGGGCTCGAGACGTCGACGGCGATCCGCGATGACCTCGAGGCCGCGGTGTCCATCGGACTTTCGCTCGGCACGCTCGCGGTCGCTGTCGCGGTCCTGCGTGCCGTCGCCCATTCCTTCGCCGCCCGACGGCGGATGCGCAGCATCGCGGATGGGCTCGCGACCGCGCCCTCCCCCGGTTCGCTCGGCTCGGCGCTGGCGTCTGCGCTCGACGACTCGAACGTCCGCGTGGCCTACTGGTGGACTCAGGAACGCAGCTACGTCGATGTGCTGGGACGACCGGTGGATGGTTCCCCGACATCGCCCGGGCAGGTCGTCACGGCGATCCAGCGTCGCGGCGCGCCCATCGCGATCGTCGAGCATCGCGCTGACATCGATGCTGAGGCGTTCATCCGGGAGCTGCGTCCGAGCGTCCTGGTCGCGCTGGACAACGAGCGGCTGCGAGCGACGCAGCTCGCCCAGCTGCGCGAGCTGCGAGCGTCGCGGGCGCGGATCTGTGAGGTCGGCGACGCGGAACGGCGACGCCTGGAACGTGACCTCCACGACGGGGCCCAGCAGCACCTCCTCGCCATCGCCTTCGAGCTCCGTGTCGCGCGCCTCGTGGCGGACCGTGGAGGCGATGGCGACCGAGCGTCGCGGCTCGCGTCCGCCGAGTCGCTCGCCATGGGCATCGTCGACGAGCTGCGCCGGCTGTGCCGCGCCATCCATCCCCAGGTGCTGAGCCAGACCGGCCTCGTTCCCGCGCTCGCGGCCCTCGCCGAAGAAGCTCCGATCCCCCTGGAGGTCCATGCGCAGGTGCCCGGGCGGCTCCCGATCGCGGTGGAGACCGCGGCCTACGAGCTGGTCGTGGAGGCCCTCGACCAGGCGAGCCACCGCGGCTCGGCCGAGCTGACCGTCGAGGTCGACGGCCTGGGCGACGAGCTCGTCGTCGAGGCGTCCGACAGCCGGCCGGAGCCACTGGTAGCGCCCGTGCGACTGGCCGACCGGGTCGGTGCCGCCGGTGGCCGGCTGAGCGTGGGCGCCTCACCCCGAGGCGCGTTCATGCGAGCGGTCCTGCCATGCGCGTGATCGTGGCCGAGGACGTGATGATCACCCGGGAGGGCATCGTGCGACTGCTCGTGGAGGCGGGAGTCGATGTCGTCGGCCAGGCGGCGGACGGTGACGCGGCACTGTCCCTCGTGGCGCGCGAGCGGCCCGACGCCGTGGTGCTGGACATCCGGATGCCGCCTACGCACACCGACGAGGGGCTCGTGATCGCCGGCCGCATCCGGGACGGGTTCCCCGACATCGGTGTGCTGGTGCTCTCGCAGTACGTGGAGGCCGCATGGGCGATGCGGCTGCTCCAGGAGCACCCCGAGGGTGTCGGCTACCTGCTCAAGGAGCGGGTGATGGACGCCGGGTCGATCGTGGACGCGCTGCGTCGCGTGTGTGACGGTGAGACGGTCGTCGACCCCACCATCGTGAGCAGGCTCATGGGCCGACAGCGCCGGCACGACCCACTCGCCGATCTCACCGCTCGTGAGCGCGACGTCCTCGGGCTCGTCGCCGAAGGACTGTCGAACCGCGCGATCGCGCAACGCCTGGTGGTCACCGAGCGGACCGTCGAGACCCACATGACCGCGATCTTCGGCAAGCTCGGTCTCGAGGAGTCGGCCGACCAGCACCGACGGGTGCTCGCGGTGCTGGCGTTGCTGCGCGCCTAGCGCTCCGCTGGCGGGAGCAGCCCGCCGGCGGTCATCAGGTGCACGGGCGGCCGGGTATGCTGGCGCCCCCAGCCAACGTCGTGATGAGAGGTGCCGGCGCGTCCCGTGAAGCTCCAGGAGTACGCAGCGAAGCAGCTGCTCGTCGAAGCGGGGCTACCCGTCCCGGAGTGGTCCGTGGCCGATACCCCGGAGCAGGCGCGCGAGCAGGCCGCCATCTATCTCGCCGCGGGTGCCGGCAGGGTGGTCATCAAGGCCCAGGTCCTGGTCGGGGGTCGAGGCAAGGCCGGTGGCGTCAAGCTCGCCAGCTCGCCCGAGGAGGCGGAGGCCATCGCCGGGGCGATCCTGGGCATGGACATCAAGGGCATCACCGTCGCGCGGGTCCTCGTCGCGCCTGCCGCCGACATCGCGTCCGAGTTCTACCTCGCGGCGGTCCTCGACCGGACGGTGCGGCGCATCCGGGTGATGGCATCGGCGCAGGGCGGCGTGGAGATCGAGCAGGTGGCCGAGGAGGATCCCGACGCCATCGTGTCGGTGCTCGCCCATCCCCATCTCGGGCTGCTCGACCACCAGGCCCGTCGGATCGCGTTCGGGATGGGGCTGGGGGACCGGTGGAAGGAGGCCCTGCCGGTCATCAAGGGGGTCTTCGCGACGGCCATCGCCAACGACGCCGACCTCGTGGAGATCAACCCCCTTGCCATCGTGCGGACCACCGCCGCGGACGGCACGGTCAGCGAGTCCATCCAGGCGCTCGACGCCAAGGTGACCATCGACGACTCCGCGCTGTACCGGCACCCGGAGCTGGAAGCCCTGCGGGATCTCGCCGAGGAGGACCCCGTGGATGTCGAGGCACGCGCCCTCGGGCTCTCCTTCATCCGGCTCGAGGGCACGATCGGTTGCATGGTCAACGGTGCCGGGCTCGCCATGACGACCATGGACCTCGTCAAGCGCGCCGGTGGCGAACCTGCCAACTTCCTGGACATCGGGGGCGGCGCCAAGGCCGACAAGGTCGCGGCGGCGATGCGCCTGATCCTCTCGGACCCGTCGGTGCGGGTGATCCTCATCAACATATTCGGCGGCATCGCGCGCGGTGACGAGGTGGCGCGGGGCTTGCTCGCGGCACGCGCGGAGCAGACGCGCGACGTCCCCATGGTAGCGCGCATCGTGGGCACCAACGCCGACCTCGCGGCGGAGCTGCTGCGGG
>JBEVIK010000279.1:0-8972 GCA_040510715.1 Candidatus Limnocylindrales bacterium | reverse complement strand
CACCCTCGCGGACCCGGCGATAGCGCTCGAGCACCGCCTCGTCCACCGCCATCGGCTCCAGCACCACTTGATCGGAGATGACCCAGCCTGACTGCACCTTGATGGGATCCGTACCCCTGAGTGCCGCGGCCGCCTGGGCCGCCGCGCCGCGTGCGACCAGGTCCGGGTCTTCGGGAACGAGCACCCCGCGTCCTGACAGACGGCGCACGGTGTCGCGCCAGCTCGCGCCGCGTGCACCACCACCGACCAGGACGATGGGCGCGTCCGCAGGCAGCGGGTCCGAGCAGGCGCCGATGGCGTCGATCGCCTCGAGCAGTCCCACCACGGCACCCTCATAGGTCGCACCCAGGATCGCACCAGGCGCCGTGTCGTGGCGCAGGCCAAGGAACGCGGCCTGTGCGTCCGGCAAGTTCGGTGTCCGCTCACCGTCGAACCACGGGAGGACCACCACGCCGTCACTGGGCGACACTGCCTCGCGGTCGAGCCCCAGCCAGCCCGCGACCCGGTCCACGGCGAGGGTGCAGTTCAGCGTCGCCGTGAGCGGCAGGAAGTGCCCTGACGCGTCAGCGAATCCAGCCACCATGCCGCTCGGGTCCACGGGGCGGGTGACGCTCACGGCGAACGCGACACCCGACGTGCCGAGGCTCACGACGGGGATTCCCGGCGTCAGCCCGAGGCCGAGGGCCGCCCCCGCGTTGTCGCCGGACCCCGGGCCCACCGGGATGCCCGCGGGGATGCCCAGGAAGGCCGCAGCGGCAGCGGTGACGGCGCCCGCGACCCCATCGGGTGGCAGCACCTCGGGCAGCATCCCGGGGTCCAGCTCCACCTCTGGCATCGCGAGGATCCCCTCGTCGTAGGCGCCGGTGGCGGTAGACCACCAGCCGGTGCCCGACGCATCGCCCCGGTCGGTGACGCCGCGCCCGCACAGGCGCTCGGTCAGGAAGTCGTGGGGGAGGCGGATGGAGCGGGTGGCCGCCGCCACGTCGGGCTCGGTCTCTCGCAGCCAGACCCAGCGGGTGACCGTGATCGATGGGACCGGGACCGTACCCATGCGGGTCGCCCAGGTCTCCCGGCCCAAGGCCGCGACGAGCCGTGCCGTCTGGGGCCCCGAGCGGGTGTCGTTCCAGAGCACGGCCGGCCGCAGGGGACGGCCATCGGCGTCCAGCACGACCAGGCCGTGCTGTTGTGCCGCGACACTGATGGCAGCGATATCCGGTGCATGCCCGGTGGCCGTGAGCGCGTCCCGCAGCGCGGCCCACCACAGCTCCGGATCGGTCTCCCGGGCGCCGTCTGTGCCGGTCACCACGTGGGGGGCCTTGCCTGTCGCGACCGTCACACCGCTCGCCGCGTCGATGATCACGACGGTCGTGGACTGGGTCGAGCTATCGACGCCCGCAACCAGCTGACGCACCCGCTGCACCCTCCTGCGACCCCGTGCGGCGAACGGGGATTGACACGGCCTGCCTGTTTGTTGCACGGTACCACAAACATTCGTTGGGAGGAACGACAAATCCCTGCCCGGCACACTGCCGTGACGCCCGGCTCGAACTCGGAGACCATCCGGCGGGACAACCTCAGCACCATCCTGCGCGAGGTCCACCTCTCGGGTCCCCGGTCTCGCTCCGACCTCGTGGCGGTCACGGGGCTCAATCGGAGCACCGTCGGCGACCTCGTCATCGAGCTCGCGGAGCGCGGGCTGGTGCGCGAGCAGCGGGGCGACAGCCTGGGCTCGCCCGGCCGGCCGTCACCCACGGTCCACGCCGCACCCGAGGGCGCCGTGGTGCTCGCCGTGAGCATCGCCGTGCACTGGCTGACGGTCGCGCTCGTGGGCCTTGGGGGTCACATGCTCGACCGGGTCCGGCGCGACCGCGCGGGCGCCCCGCCCACCCTCGACCAGGTCCTGGCCGACACCCTCGACATGGGCCGCTCGATGCTCCAGCGACCGGGTGTCCGGGACCGGCTGGTGGGCATCGGGGTCGCCGCGGTCGGCCCGGTGCGCAGCCAGGACGGGTACGTCCACTTCGCCCCCAACCTGGGCTGGTCCGCGGTGCCCATGGCCGAGCGCATCGCGCGGCTGTTCGACCTGGACGTTCCCGTGGTCGTCCGGAACGAGGCCGACCTCGGCGCCCGGGCGGAGCACCTGCGGGGCGCCGGCGTGGGAGTGGACGACCTCATCTACCTCTCGTGCGACGTGGGCGTCGGCGCCGGCATCGTCACCGGCGGACGGCCCCTCGTGGGTGCACGGGGCTATGCCGGCGAGGTGGGCCATGTCGCGGTGGTGCCGGACGGGGCCTCCTGCGGCTGCGGTTCGCACGGCTGCTGGGAGACCGTGGTCGGTGAGCGAGCGCTGCTGCGCGGTGCCGGCCGCGACCCGGATGGGGGACCGCGCGAGGTGGATGCCGTGCTGCGGGCAGCCGAGGCGGGGGAGCTCGGCCCGATGAGCGCGGTGCTCGCACTCGGGCGCTGGCTGGGCATCGGCCTGGCTGGCCTCGTCAACACCTTCGACCCCCAGGTCGTGGTCCTGGGTGGCCTGTTCGGGCGGCTCGCGCCACTGGTGCACGAGCCCATGGATGCCGAGCTCGCCGCGAGGGTCATGTCCGTGTCGCGGGACCCGGTCCGGGTCGTCGCGTCCAGCCTTGGGGATGATGCGCCGCTCATGGGCGCCGCGGAGCGGGCCTTCGAGCCCCTCCTCGCGGATCCGGTGCGCTGGGCGCCCCGGCCATTCGTGCTGCGGGGAGGCGCCATGGCCAACGCCTGAGGAACGAATCAAGCCGAGACCACCAGCTGTTCCGAGGAGGAGGTCTTGATGACCCGAAGGTCCGGAGCGTTCGCCATGGCGACCGCTTCCATGCTACTGCTCAGCGCCGTCCCGACCATGGCACAGGACGCCAGCCCGGCGGCCGGCGACGCCATGCCCGTCGCGGACTGCCCCGTCCCAGCCGATCCGATCGGCGTGGCCGTGTACCTGGCCACCAATGAGTACCTGTCCTGGTATCGCGACGAGATGACCAAGGCCGCGGCCGCGAAGGGCGTGGCGCTTGACATCGTCGACAGCCAGGACTCCCAGCCCACGCAGAACGAGCAGATCGAGCTGTTCATCGCCAAGGGCGTCCCGGCGATGGCCATCAACCAGGTGGATCGGGAGCTCGCGGCCGAGACCCTCGAGAAGGCCAAGACCGCCAACATCCCGGTCGTGTTCTTCAACAAGGAGCCACTGGAAGGTGTCCTGGACGCCTGGGACAAGGCCTACTACGTGGGTGCCAGGGCCGAGGAGTCCGGCATCATGCAGGGCCAGCTCGTCATCGACTACTGGAATGCGCATCCCGAGGCCGACAAGAACGGCGACGGCATCCTCCAGTACGTGATGCTGATGGGCCCCGCCGAGCACCAGGACGCACAGATCCGCACGACGGAATCGGTCAAGGCCATCAACGATGCCGGTATCCAGACCCAAGAGCTGGCGAAGGAGATGGGCGACTGGGGTCGCACCAAGGCCATCGAGCAGATGGGCGCCATCTACGCCCAGCACGGGGACGCCATCGAGTTCGTGCTCGCGAACAACGACAACATGGCCGTCGGGGCCGTGGAGGCGCTCAAGGGGAACGGCTTCTTCGGTGACACGGGCAAGTTCCTGCCCGTCGTCGGGGTCGACGCCACGGACGCAGCGCTCGAGTCGATGCGTGCCAACGAGCTGTACGGCACCGTGCTCAACGACGCCCCGAACCAGGCGAACGCGACGTTCAATCTCGCGTGTGTGCTCGCCGGCGGCGGCACACCCACCCTCGAGAACACGGGCTACACCATCGACGGTCAGTACGTCTGGATCCCGTACGTCCCGGTCTCGCCCGAGGACCTCTAGTCGATCTCGCATTCCGTGGCCCGGGACGCCCATGCGTCCCGGGCCACACACGAGGGCAACGCGATGACCAGCGTGGACACCGCCCCCGCATCGCCCCCGATCACCGACATGGACGCGGCCCCGCTGCTGTCCATGCGCGGCATCACCAAGATGTTCCCGGGAGTGACCGCCCTCGATGGCGTGGACATCACGGTCCGGGCGGGCACGGTCCACGCGCTCGTCGGCGAGAACGGCGCCGGCAAGTCCACCCTTATGAACGTGCTCGCAGGATTGGTGCAGCCCGATGCCGGGGAGGTGCGCCTGGCCGGTGAGCCGGTCCGCTTCTCGAACCCCGCCGAGGGGATGGCTGCGGGTATCTCGATGATCCAGCAGGAGCTCCACCCGGTCCCGGCGCGCAGTGTCATGGAGAACATCTGGCTGGGCCGCTTCCCGCGTGGCCGGTTCGGTCTGGTGGACCACGACCGGATGAGGCGGGACTCGCGCCGGCTGTTCCAGGGCATCGGCGTCGAGCTCGATCCCGATGCGCTCGCCGGTGAGCTGTCGGTGTCCCAGGTCCAGCTCATGGAGATCGCCCGCGCGGTCTCGTTCGATGCACGCGTGGTGATCATGGACGAGCCGACCTCATCGCTCTCGGAGAACGAGGTGCAGCGGCTGTTCGCGCTCATCGCGGACCTGCGCGCCAAGGGCGTCGCCGTCATCTACATCTCACACAAGCTCGAGGAGATCACGGCCATCTCGGACGAGGTCTCGATCATGCGCGACGGGCGGATGATCGGGACGTGGCCGACGGCATCGATCACCATCAGCCAGGTCATCACCCGGATGGTCGGCCGCGACCTCACGGACCGATACCCCGGCCGGCACGTGGCGCAGGGTGACGTGCTGCTCGACGTCGAGTCGCTGACATCGCCCATCCCGGGGTCCTTCCGCGAGGTCTCCTTCCGGTTGCACCGGGGCGAGGTGCTGGGCATCGGCGGCCTCGTGGGGGCACAGCGAACGGAGCTGGTCGAGGCGATCTTCGGCCTCCGCGCCATCGCGTCCGGGACGATCAGCGTCGACGGCCGCGTCGAGGCCATCCGCTCGCCCATCGACGCCAAGCGCCTGGGCATGGCGCTGCTGACCGAGGATCGTCGGCACTCGGGCGTCGTGCCCACGCGGTCGGTGTTCGAGAACGTGATCCTGGCGCACATGCCGCGGTACGCGAACCGCTTCGGGATCGTCGATACGGCGCGCGCGCGCCGCGACGCGGGCCGCGTGCTGGGCCGCCTTCGGGTCCGGACGCCTTCGCTCCAGACGCCCCTCACCAGCCTCTCGGGTGGCAACCAGCAGAAGGTGCTGTTCAGCCGGTGGCTGTTGGCCGAGCCCGAGATCCTCATCCTCGACGAGCCCACGCGCGGCATCGACGTGGGCGCCAAGTTCGAGATCTACACGATCATCAACGAGCTCGCCGCACAGGGGAAGGGCATCATCATGATCTCGTCGGAGCTGCCGGAGCTCATCGGGGAGTCCGATCGCATCCTCGTCATGTGCCGAGGCCGGCTGACCGGCATCGTGGACCGCGCCGATGCGAACGAGGCGACCATCATGCGGCTCGCGACGGACGTCCTCGATGACGAACCCGAGGCCGCCATCTCCGCGGTGGCCTGACGATGGCTGCGACCGAGACGACCCTCGACGCCGCCAGCGGTCGGGGCTGGCGCCCCAGCCGGCCGACCCGCGCGTCGATCGGGGACTGGGTGACGGACAACGTCATCCTGGTCGTGCTCGTGGTGCTCATCGTCGGCATCGCGATCTACGACTCGGACTTCATCGCCGTCCGGAACCTCCAGAACATCCTCATCAACTCCTCCACGCGCATCCTGGTCGCGCTCGGCGCCGGCATCGTGCTCATCTCGCGGGGCGTGGACCTCTCGGGTGGCCGGATGGTGGGCCTGGCCGCCGTCGTCTCGGCCTCGATGCTCCAGACGGAGACCTATTCGCGCCAGTTCTACCCGGACATGCCGGAGCTCGCCCTCATCCTGCCCATCGCGATCGCCGTCGCGATCACCACGTTCCTCGGCTGCATCAACGGCGTCGTCGTGGCGAAGCTCCGCGTGCCGCCGTTCATCGCGACGCTCGGGATGATGGTCATCGCCTTCGGCATGACCGCTCTGTATATCGACCAGCCGCCCAACCTCTCACAGCCCATCTCCGGTCTTCGCGACGACTTCAAGTTCCTGGGGTCCGGTTGGCTGGCGCTGGGCCCTGTCTCGGTGCCCTTCATCATCGCCGTGGCAGGAACGGCCGCGGTCATCTTCTGGGTGCTGCTCGAGAAGACGGTGTTCGGCAAGAACGTGTATGCCATCGGCGGCAACCCCCAGGCCGCCCAGGTCTCGGGCGTCAACGTCGCGCGCACGCTCATCGGGGTGTATGCCATCGCCGGTGCCTGCTACGGGGTCGCCGGGGTGCTCGAGGCGGCTCGGACGGGTGGCGCCGCCGGTGGCTACGGCGAGCTATACGAGCTCGACGCCATCGCCGCGTGCGTGGTCGGCGGCGTGTCGACCGCCGGCGGCATCGGTCGCGTTCGGGGCATCGTCGCGGGCGTGCTCGTGTTCGCGGTCATCAGCTACGGGTTCACGTTCATCGGCATCAACCCGTTCTGGCAGCAGATCATCAAGGGCGCGATCATCATCGGCGCGGTCGCCTTCGACGTGTCCCGCTCGAGGCGGACCCGCTAGGCCATGACGGCCCCGCGGCGCGTCCGGCGTCAGGGGGTCGCCGCGCGCAGCCGCCCCGTGACGTCGATGAGGTCGTAGGGGCGCGCCCAGGTGCGGGACGCGTAGCTGCGGTCCGGGGACAGCGGGATGTCCTCCCCGAAGTAGCGATCGAAGAGGATGGGGAACGTGTTGATGACCGACATGCCCGGGTATGGCGCCGGGGCATCCGCGGGCGCATCACCCGGCAGGTACATCGCCTGGAGCACGCCGAACTTGGTGGCGATCTCCTCGTCGGTGGCCTGCGACCAGTCGAAGCGCACCTGGTCGCGGTTGTAGCGCTCGGGGTAGGGGCCCTCGTCGGCCGCGATGACGATGATGGGCCGCTCGGCCTCGGGCACCGCGAGCAGCTTGCTCACGAGCCCCCGGATGCGGTCATTGGTGTACGCGAGCTGGGCCGCGAAGCCCGCGCCGGAGAACCTCGAGTCCTCCTCGGACAGCTCGGAGTACTCGCCGTTCGCCTTGAACACGTAGGGCTCGTGGGGCAGCAGGATGTGACCGAACACGAACTTGGGACCGGGCTCGTCGCTCACTCGGTCCAGCTCGTTCCAGTCGAACAGGGCACCCGCGCGATGGAGCAGGTGGTGCTTGGGCGGCGCCTTGGTGCCCAGGACCTCATCCATGGTCGGGCTGAGCGTCGTGTCGTCGAGCAGCGTCCCGAAGTCGGACTGGGTGCTCAGGACGGGGTTCTCGTCCGCGATCCGATTCGTCTTGGTGGGTGCCCACCAGCTGCCGATGTGGACGTAGCGATAGCCATGGTCCTGGAGGAAGCGGCCCACCTCGTGGTCCTGGAGCATCTCGTTGAAGGGTTCCGCGTCGTCCGAGTCGGGGCCCTTGGCCGTCGCGAGGTCGTCGAGGGAGGTCATGTTGAGGGTCGCCGCGAGCGACATCGCGGTGCGCCCGTAGTTGGCGTGCGCATCCCGGACGACCGTGAAGCCCTGCGCCTCCAGCCACTCCGGCAGGTCGTTGTCCACGCCCGCCACATCGCCAAGGGCCACCTCGTTGCCGTACCGGTCGAAGACGAGGAACCAGATGTCGCGCGAGCCGGGAGCGGCCACGGGGCGGTCCGTGCCCGTCGCCGATGCCGCGATGGTCCCGCGCGACAGCTGGTGCGGGACGATGTCGATGAGCGTCATCGCCACGAGCAGGAGCGCGACGACGTTGACGGCCGTGGTCAGCGCGGCGATACGGCCCGGCCGGAGTCGCCACGCGAGCAGGGCGACCGCGAGGAGGACGACGAGGCAGGCACCCAGCAGCACGTCGCGGGACGGGGCCAGCGGTCGCGCCAGGTCCTCGATATAGCCGTACGCGAACCAGATGACCACGACCGCCGACGCGATGAGCGCGCCCCGACGAAGGTCACGCAGCAGGAGGCCCGCGAGCAGGGTGATGCCGATGGCCACCGTGGCTGCCCGGAGGATGGGCTGGTACGTCTCGCCCACCCCGACCTCCGCCAGGTTCTGGGCGAACAGGAACAGGACCGGGTAGGCGGCGAGCAGCACGGGATGGAACGGGAAGGGCCGCAAGCGTCCCAGCAGCCCGGTGCGCGCCATGGTGGCACCCGACGGGCCTGGGTCACGTGCGACCGCCCCGGACAGGCGGGCGGACTGGGATGGGGCCGCATCCGCGTCCCCGGCGATCGATGGACCTGTCGTCACGCTCGGATGATGCACCGGACCGCCATCGGATGCCTGCGAAGGGCGACGCGAGCAGTCCGGGCGCCCTGGGGCCGAGCATGCTCGGCGCCCGTCGGTGCTATGGTGGCGAGAAGCAACACGCCGTACATGTCCCGTTGATGTTCATGAGGTACGAGATGCTGCCCCACCTCTTCGCATACCTCGACCTGGCGTCCGGGAGCATGATCATCCAGGCGGCCATCGCTGGCGTGGTGGCCGTGCCGATCCTGTTCCGGAACCAGATCCGCCGGCTGCTCGGTCGAGGCAAGTCCAGCGACCCGACCCTGGCGGACGAGCCGACCACGACCACTGGCGCCACCCCGGACACGCTGCCCGAGCACCGGGTGGAGGGGTCCGACACCGGCCGTCCTTGACGGACACCGCGGAGGCGTCTCCCGACGAGGTCACCCCGGCGCCCCTCCTGCCGCCCCGTGACGGGGCGCAGCCGCCCGTCACCCGCCACCCTGCGTCCTGGCGCGACCCTGCGGGGTTCGTCTACCGGCGTGACGGTGTCCTGCTGCGTCAGGTGCAGCCGTCCTGGGCCGAGGAGTGGAGCGCGTTCGCTGCGACACCGCTCGCCAAGCGCCTCGTGGACAGCGGTCGCCTGGTGGCATGGCAGGACGCGCCGCTCGCCGACGCCCACGACGGCACGGCCGCGGCGGTCATCCGGCCGGAGGTCGTGCC
>JBEVIK010000278.1:0-5250 GCA_040510715.1 Candidatus Limnocylindrales bacterium | reverse complement strand
TGGTGGGCAGGGAGGGAATCGAACCCCCACAGTCGAAGACGGCTGATCTACAGTCAGCGGAGCTCACCACCTGCTCAACCTACCCACGGACTGCGCGTGCCTCCTGGGACCCGTGTCCATGGTGAGGAGGCGGGGCCGGCGCAGCGGCCTGTTCGATTGGAGCCGACGACGGGACTCGAACCCGGAACCGGCGGTTTACAAAACCGCTGCTCTACCAATTGAGCTACGTCGGCGGCGACGGGTAAGGATACCGTACTCCCGCCCGGGCACGCAACGATGCGACCCCTGTCGGGGCCGGCTCCTGCACGAAGGGTACCCCGATCGGTTGCCCGGTGCCGTCGAGCATGCGACGGGGCCGAACGATCAGCCGGGCTCGCCGGGCAGCAGGTCGTCGGGCGGCGCGGCGTCGGGCTCCGGAGCGTTCACGTCCGCGGGCTCGGGTGCTGTCGCGTCCTCGGGAGCCGTCCGGTCCTCGGGAGCTGGGTCGGGCTCAGGCTCGGCGGCTTGCGCCGGCTCGGGTGCTGTCGCGTCCTCGGGAGGTTGACCGGGCTCGGGCGCCTCCGCAGCGCGCGGGACCGCAGCCGACGCCTCCGGGCGCACGGGGGCCGGGCGCTGCGCGGCCGCCTCGAACAGCAGCACCGAGCCCGCGACGGCCGCGTTGAGCGAAGCGACCTGGCCGTGCATCGGGATGCGCACGACGAGGTCGAGGCGGCGCCGGACGTGGCCCGCGATGCCCCTCCCCTCGCTGCCCACGACCAGCGCGAGCGGGCCGCGCAGGTCCGCGTCGCGATAGGCCAGCTGTGCCGACTCGTCCGCTCCGACCAGCCGCAGACCCGCGGCATGCAGGTCCACGAGGCCGCCACCGAGGTCATCGAGGGGCACCAGCAGGAGGTGCTCCACGGCGCCCGCGGAGGCCTTGATGGCGGCAGGCCCGATGGGTGCCGAGCGTCGCGTCGGGAACACCACGCCGTGCACCCCGCATGCCTCGGCGCTGCGCAGCATGGTGCCCACGTTCTGGGGGTCCTCCAGCGAGTCGAGCACCAGCACGAACGGTGGCTCGCCGCGCTCCGCGGCACGTGCCATCACCTCGTCGATGGTCGCCCATCGGCGGGGCTCGACGACCAGCGCGATGCCCTGGTGCCCGTCGAACCCGGTGAGCGCGGTCAGCGAGCCGCCCTCGACCTCGACCACCGGGATGCGCAGGGCGATGGCGTGGAGCACGAGCTGCTCGAGGGCGGCGCGCCGCTCCGGGACCACCAGCAGCCGGCGTGCCGGGCGGCGCGCAGCGAACGCCTCCTCGACCGGGCGTCGCCCCGCGACCAGCTCCTCGTCCTCGGCGATGTGCTCGGGGGGCGCCATCGCGTCGGGCGATGCGGGGACCCAAGCCCGGCGCAGGGGCGGCCGGCCGGCCGGTCCGCGCCCCACGGGCGGGCGACGATATCCGCGCTCGGCACGCTCGGGTCCGGGCGGGCGTCCGCGCCCGGCCGGGCGCGTGGGCCGGTCCATCTGCTCGTCGTCACCCGCGAACGAACGCTCCCCCTCATCGTGGGGTCCTCGGCGACCATGCTCGCCGCGCTGATCCGCAGGTCCTCGTCGGTCGTGCGCCGCCCCACGCGGCCCGTCCGGGGACCACGGGCGCCGCGCCTCGCGGTCCCGTTCGGGGTACGGGCCTCCCGGGCGTGATGCCCGGTAGGGGCCACCCGGCCGCTCGCCGGGGCGCGCCATGCCCGGAACGTCCTCCCAGCGACGGATCCGGCCGGTCGGCGGACGCGGGCCGGTCGGCGGACGCGGGCCCGCCTCCGGCCGGCTGTCCCCCTCCCACCGCTCGCGCGACCCCGGTCGGGGCCCCTGGCCGGGATGCCCGCCGGACCGCTCGCGGGGCCCGGCCGGGTGACCGCGGTACCCGGGCGACGCGTCGCGGTCACCATGCGCCCGACCGCCCCGCGCGGGCCCCGGCCCGCGCCCGGCACGGTCCGCGGGACCCGGCGAGCCTTTCGCGCGGTCGCCCGGCGGCCGCTTGCCACGCGGATCGCGCGGGGGTCGCTTGCCCTCGTCGGAAGGCCCCTGCTCAGGTCGCGCCATCGCCCGACTCCTCCATCCGCCGCCAGCGCTGGCCATCGCGCGTGTCCTCGACGAGGATGCCCAGCGTCGCGAGCTGGTCGCGGAGGGCATCGGAGCGTGCCCAGTCGCGTCCCGCACGCGCCGTCACCCGCTCGTCGAGCAGCGCCTCCACCTCGACCGACGGCAATCCGTCGCCGATGGTGTCGGGTTCCATGACCGCGAGCACCCGGTCGAGATCGCGCAGGCACTCGGCAGCACGCCGGGCGTCCGGCGCGGACAGGGACCCGACGGCGAGCCGCCGGTTGAGCTCTCGCACGAGGTCGAACACGGCGGCGAGGGCGGGGGCGATGTTCAGGTCATCGTCGAGAGCCGTCTCGAACGCCGCGCGGGTCGCTTCGAGCAGGCTGCCGACCTGCGGGTCGTCCGGGTGCGCCTCGGTCCGGAGCGCCGCGAGGTCCAGCGCCGCGAGCACCGTGGACAGTCGCTCCACCGCCGACGCGGCCGCGGGCATCGTCTCGTCGCCGAACTCGAGCGGTGCGCGGTAGTGCGCCGCGAGCAGGGCGTAGCGCAGCGCGCGTGCCGACCAGCCCTGCTCGAGCACGTCGGACGGGCGCAGGAACTGGCCGCTCCGGCGGGCCATCTTCTCGCCGCCGACGCGCAGGTGGTCGCAATGGAGCCACGTGGCCACGAAGCGCTGCCCGGTCGCCGCCTCGGACTGGGCGATCTCGTCCTCGTGGTGGGGGAAGATGAGGTCGATGCCCCCGGTGTGGATGTCGAATGACGGACCCAGGTGGCGCATGCTCATCGCGGAGCACTCGATGTGCCATCCCGGCCTCCCCGGTCCGATGGGCGTATCCCACGACGGCTCGCCATCCCGGGGCCCCTTCCATACCGCGAAGTCCCGGACATCGTCCTTGCTGTAGTCGTCGGCCTCGACCCGCTCCCCCACGCGCTGCTGGCTCGGATCGAGCTTGGCCAGCCTGCCGTAGGCGGGCCACGAGGCGATGCTGAAGTAGACGGAGCCATCGTCCGTGCGATAGGCGTGGCCTCGCTCGAGGAGGCTCGCGATGAGCGCGGCCATGTCGGGGATGTGCTCGGTGGCCCGGGGCATCACATCGGGGGGCGTGATGCGCAAGCGCGCCATGTCGTCGAGGAACACCTGGGTGAACCGCGAGGTGATGTCCCCGATGGGCACCCCCTGCTGGGCGGCATCCCGGATGATCCGGTCATCGACATCGGTGATGTTGACGACCCACGTCACCGGGTAGCCCTTCCAGCCTAGGTATCGACGGACCAGGTCCCCGAACACGAAGCTCCGGAAGTTGCCCACGTGCGGCGGTCCGTAGACCGTGGGGCCGCAGGAGTACATCCGGACGTTCGCCGGGTCGAGGGGCACGAAGTCCTCGACCGCGCCGCCCAGGGTGTTCCGGAAGCGGAGGCTCATCCGAGGACCTCGACGAGCGCCGTCGCGGAGATCACGCGGCCGGCGCCCTCGTCGCCCGAGAGGTTGCCCGTCGCGGCGCTCACGGCCACCGCATCGGTCTCGAGGTCGGTGAGCGCCGCGATGCTGGCTGCGATGCGGTCGAGCCTCGCGCCACCCAGTCGCGGCCGGGCTCCCCGGATGGCGAGGTCGATGCGGAGGGGTCGAAGGCCGGCACCCGCGAGACGCGCCACGACCTCGCGCACCAGCTCCCGGCTGTCGATGCCCCGGGTCCGTGGGTCGCCGGCGGGGAACAGCCGCCCCAGGTCACCCATGCGCGCGGCGCCCAGGAGCGCGTCGCACAGCGCGTGGAGCACGACATCGCCATCCGAGTGGCCGTGGAGGCGCGGGGCCTCCGGGATATCGAGGCCACCCAGCCGCAGGCCGTCGCCCGGCCCGAACGGGTGGCTGTCGGTGCCCCAGCCGCGCCGCAGCGGCATCCCACGCGCGAACGCCTCGACGACCGGCAGGTCCGACCGGTCGGTGACCTTGAGCGCCGCGGGCTCGCCGGGCACCGCGGCCACCGGCACGCCCTGGCGGGACAGCAGCTCCGCCTCGTCGCCGAACGTCTCGGCTCCGCCGGCGAGCGCCTCCACCGCCTGCAACAGCAGCTCCCGGCGGGCGCCCTGGGGGGTCTGGGCGCGGGCCACACCCGCCCGGTCCACGGCACCCGTGACGATGCCGTCGGCGACGCGCTTGAGCGAGTCGGGCACGACCAGCACCGGGATGGCCGCACCGTGGATCGCGGCCGCTTCCGCCACCCGGTCCGCGAGCGCCGCGGACGCGAGCGGGCGCGCTGCGTCGTGGACGAGGACCACCTCGGCGTCCGTGGCCCGCACTCCCGCCGCGACCGAGTCCTGGCGGCGATCGCCACCCGCGACGACCGCGACCTCGGCCGGCAGCCACGGCAGGTCCCGGACGCTGGCCACGCGCTCGGCGGAGGTGACCACGACCACGCGCCGGACGCTCGTCGCGGCACGCATCGCGTCCACGGCCCAGCGCAGCATCGGCCGGCCGAGGACGGGTATCGCCGACTTGTCGATGCCACCCATGCGCACGCCCGCACCGGCAGCGACGATCACGACATCCGCGAACGGCGCGCGCGCGCCATGAGCATCGGGGCGGACGGGTCCGTCGGCGTGGGGGCGCATCGGACCATGGTGCCACGCTCCCGGGGCGCCCGGGTCACCCGCCGTGCGGGCGGGTCAGGACGGCCCGGCGACCGGCTGCGCGAACACCATCCGGCCAGCGACGGTCTGGAGCACGCGCGTGACGTGGACGTCCAGCTCCCGCTGCAGGAACGAGCTGCCGCCTTCGACCACGATCATCGTCCCGTCGTCGAGGAAGCCGACGCCCTGTCCGGGCTCCTTGCCCTCCTGGATGACCTTGACCCGCAGCGCCTCGCCCGGCAGGAACGCGGGCTTCATGGCGTTGGCGAGCTGGTTGAGGTTCATCACGCGCACGCCCTGGAGCTGCGCCACACGGTTGAGGTTGTAGTCGGTGGTCAGGACCGCGCCGCCGTGGGCGCGCGCGAGCGCCACCAGCTTGGCATCGACCGCCTTGACATCGGGTGCGTCCTCGTCCGACAGGTCGAGCTCGACGCGGTGGTCCTTCTGGAGCACCGAGAGCACGTCGAGGCCGCGGCGTCCCCGGGTGCGACGCGCCGTGTCCTCATCGTCCGCGATGTGCTGGAGCTCGCCCAGGACGAA
>JBEVIK010000277.1:0-6864 GCA_040510715.1 Candidatus Limnocylindrales bacterium | reverse complement strand
GTACCGGTCGGGCCCAGCGAGGACGTCGCCTGCCATGTCCCAGCTTCGGGACACCTGCCCCCAGTGCGATCGGTCGATCATCGACTCCCGGTTCGACGCGACCTTCCGGATGCCCGACGGCGAGGAGCGACTGCGGTTCGCCATCCCCGCCTCGTTGTGCCAGGGCTGCCACCAGCTGTACCTGGACCCGGATCTCATCGAGCTGCTGGATATCCCTGACGGCCGGTGCGTGTTCGCCATCGAGACCGATCGAGAGGTCCGCGAGCGCGCTGCACGGGTCGGCGGCCTGTTCCTCGACTGACCCACCCGGCACCCATCGGCGCCTGCGCTACGCCCGCCTGCCCGCCGGGGCCGGCCGCGTGCTCGCTCGGCCGCGACCGGCGGCCGCGTGCTCCGCGATCCACAGCTGGAGCCCCAGCGCATCGACCGCGTCGTCCATGCGCACCGTGGCGCCGTCGAGGCTGATGCCCTTGCTCCGCAGGTCGAGCTCGACCAATCCCAGGAGCGCGCCGTCGAGCGACGCGGCATCCCAGGCGGCCGCCTGCTCTGCCAGCTTCTGGGCCCGGAACGGCTGGAGGCGCATGAGCCGGACCAGCTCCGGTGGACGCGTGCCCGTGTCGAGATGCTCCCGGACCTGGACCAGCTCGCGGACACGCCGATGGAGCTGCGCCACGATGACGGGCAGCGGCGTGCCGCCATCGGTAAGGCGTGTCGCGAGCATCGAGGCCTCGGCACCTCGTCGCGCGGCGACCGCGTCGAGGAACGCCCACACCGATCCGGGGATTGCCTCCGGCACCAGCTCCTCGACATCCTCCCGGGTCACCTCGCCACCGGGTCGATAGAGCGCCAGCTTCTCGAGCTCCCCGTTGGCGAGCTCCGACTGGCGCCGGCGGTCGACGTCACCCTCGCGGACATGTGCGCCGACCCGCTGCGCGAGCACCTGCGCAGCGCCCGGCCCGAGGCGGACGCCCAGCTCCGTGGCTCGGCTGCCGAGCCAGGCTTCCATGCGCGCGCGGTCGAGTGCCGGGAACTGGCGGACGAGGCCGCCCGCGGTCTGGACCGCATCACGCAGCACTCCCTGCCCGGCCGCGTCCCTGGCATCCTGGGCTACGAGGTCGGTGACGCACAGCGCGTTGCCGGGAGCCACGAGGTCGAGCAGCGCGAGGGTCCGCTCCCGGCTCGCGGTCTCCCGCAGCAGGCCGCCCGGCTGCCGCAGCACGACGAGCGTGCCGTCGCCGAACAGGGTGGCGGTGCCGAGGCGCGATGCGACCTCGTCGAGGAGACGCGCCCGGCGCTTGGCGACCGAGCCCGCGCCGGAGTCGTCGGCGTCATCGTCGAGTGACGCCCGCCATGTGGCGAGGGCCGGCATGCCCGGGTCGGCCAACCCCGTGGCACACGCGGCCGCGGCGTGATCGATGGCCCACGCATCCTCGCCCCACAGGTACGCGAGCTGCGTCACGAGGCCGCGCGCTCCTGGTCGCGACCGGCCGCGCTGACGGCCTGCTCCGCCCACGGGTCGCGCTGGATGTCGTCGGGTCGCAGGCCCGAGAGCGCGCAGATCTCCTCCTCGAGCTGTGCAGCGCGTTCCCGGGCCACGGCGAGCTGGTCGGCCGCGTCGGGGTGCTTGCGGACCCACCGCGCAAACCGCTCGTCGAGGGTCACGACGCGTCGCTGGGAGCGCTTGTCGGCGTAGGCCACGAGGCGCTGCTCGAGGGTGGTGGCCGTGACCCACTCGACATACGGCTGCTCGACCAGTCGGCCCACCGGGTGGGTGTCAACGGCGGGCGCGAGCTCCGGGTACCCGTTGGCCTCGAGCCAGCGCGCCCCGGCGTGGCCGTGCCCCAGCGCGCGCAGCGGATCGTCCGCAGGGAGTGCCTTGTCGAGGTCATGCAACAGCGACGCGCTCTCGACCAGCAGCCGGTCGACCGGGTGGCCCGCGCGATGCACGGCCTCCGCGAGGAACGACGCGACGTCGGCGGTCACCATCGAATGCTCCAGGATCCCGTCCACCGGTCGGAGCGCGAGCAGCAGGCCGGCCGCTTCCAGCCGAGTGGGGATCGCCATCGGTGCGATCGTAGCAAGCGGAGCGCTCGGACCGAGCCAGGACCGGGTCGCCCCGGACGGGCAGGCGGACACCGGGTGGTGGATCCCGGTGGGCGAGCGGCCGACCCTGCGCCGGTCGTGGGGAAGGGCGGTCGCGCGACGCCAGCCGGTCCGGCGCGAGGGGGATCGCGCACAGGACCAGGCCCTGGGCGACGGACGGCGGCCGGGAGGTGGCGGTGCGCGCTGCGGCAGCCGTCCGGCCACCCGATGTCGCGACGCGCAGGTCACGGCCGTCGGTGCTCACCTCGAGGTCGCCGTCGAGGTCGGTGCGCAGCACGCGCGCGCCGCGTCGGTCCAGCCGCTCGAGGGTCCGCGGCGCCGGATGCCCGTACCGATTGCCGGTGCCCGCGCTGATCAGGGCGACACGAGGACGGATCGCATCCAGCCACGCGTCGGAGCTCGCGCTGCCGGAGCCATGGTGGGCGACCTTGAGCACGTCCAGGGGTCGCGCGTCGTCGGCGATGCCCATCGCGAGCAGCCGCGGATCGACGTCGTCCTCGACATCACCCATGAGCAGCATCCGCCGCTCCCCGAAGCGCAGGTCGAGCACGACCGAGGTGTCGTTGACGCGGCGGCCGTCGGCGGGTGCGGTGGCCGGGACCTCCGCCCGGATGGGCCAGCGGACGTCGGCCCGGATCTCGTCGAACGAGAGTCGATCGCCGGCCGCGAGGCGGCCCGTCGCGATGCCCATGGTGGACAGTCGCTCGCGGAACGCCGCGTCGCCGGGTCCCGCGCCAAGCATCCCGTTCTCGGCGACGCCGGTGACGCGGTATCGAGCCAGCAGCATGGCGAGGCCGGCCACGTGGTCCTCGTGGGGATGGGACAGGATGACCAGGTCGATGCGCCGGTCCCACGGCGGCACGTGCCGGTCGAGCACCGCCAGCAGGCGGTCTGGGTCAGGGCCGCCGTCGAGCAGCACGCGTCCACCGCGCGGGCCCTCGACGAGGATGGCATCACCCTGCCCGACATCGAGCACCGTGACCACGAGCCGCGCCTCCCGATGCGCGACCCGCAGGAGCAGCGCGCTCCCGACCACGACCGTCACACACGCCGCCGTCACCATGACCGACATCCGCCGGCGCCCGGGACTCGCGAGCACGGTGCGGGCGTCGGCCGCGACCACGGGCGAGTCGGGGATCGGGGACGCGCGCGTTCGCCTCACGACGAGCAGCACCAGGAGCCCGAGCGCCGCAGCAGCCACGGTCGCCACCATCGACGGGAGCTCGACGCTCGCGAACGGCAGGCTGCCGAAGGTCGCCGCGACCGAGACCATCGCACCGAGCACCACCCAGCCGAGCACCGCGAACGGCGCCGCCACCAGGGCCGGCACGCCCAGCCCGACGACGAGCCCCGCGATCAGGCACAGCGATGCCACCAGCATCGCGGGAGCGACGATGGGTGCCACCACGAGGTTCGCGACCGGCGACACGAGCGATAGCCGTCCGAAGTGGAACAGCACGAGTGGCAGGGTGGCCGCCTGGGCCGCGAGCGAGACACCGAGGGACTCCCCCAGCCACCGTCGCGCCGCGCCCGGCCGGCGTCCGACCAGGCGCTCGCCGAGACGGCTGCCCCACGCCAGCAGCCCCGCGGTCGCCGCCACCGAGAGCTGGAAGCCGATGTCGGTCGCCATCGCCGGGTCGAGCAGCAGCAGCCCGAACGCCGCGAGGCCCAGTGCCGCAGCGGCGCTGCCGGGCTGTCCGGCCTCGCGCGCCACGAGCACGACCCCACCCATGAGCGCCGCTCGCACGACGCTCGCGCCGCCACCCGCGACGAGCGTGAACATGCCCAGCGCCACCACGATCACGATCGTGCGCCGTCGGCGACCCACCCCGGCCGCGGCAAGCAGCGACCCGATGACCGCGCCGATGAGCGCGATGTTCCAGCCGCTGATGGCGACCACGTGACTGAGACCCGTCGCCGTGAACGCATCGGTCACGTCGCGACTGACCCGGTCGCGCCGCCCGACCAGGATCGCCGATGCCAGCCCGGCCATCGGTTCCGGCACCACGCGCGCAAGGGCCTCGTCGGCGAGCCGGCGCACCGACTCGGCGATCTCGAGGACGCCTCCATCCGTGTCGACGAGGCTGAGCTCGCGGACGCGCACGGTCACGGTCGCCTCGATGCTCGCGAGGTACCCCGCGAGCTCGCTGCCTTCGTCGAGGACCGGCTCGAGCCGGCCTTCGAACGTGATGCGGTCACCCGGGATGAGGGGTGGATACCGCGGCAACCAGGCGTACGCGCGCCACGGACCCGTCGTCGTCGGCGTCGCGAGGAGCGGGTCGGTGGCTCGGACCACCATCACGCTGCGCTGCTGGCCGCCCGTGGTCGAGCCGAGGGTCAGCACCTGCGCGGTCCAGGCGCCCTCGATGGGCACGACCGGCGGGGGCACCACGGGAGCGCTAGTCAGGTCGCCCGCGAGGAGGCGCGTTGCCACCGTGGCCGCACCGATCGCGACCGCGGCCGCGCTCGGTCGGCGCGCGAGCACCGACGCGATCCCGCAGCCGCTGGCGACCACCAGCGCGACGAGGAGCAGGGGCTGGCTCGCTGGGAGGAGGGCGCCGAAGGCCAGGCCGCACAGCAGGGCCCCGGCCGCGAGCCACCCTGTCCGAGGCATCGCGCGCCGCCGCGTCGGTCAGCGAGCGACGGCCACGAGGTCCCGCAGCTTGCCGAACGTGGCTTCGCCCACGATGCCCCGCGACCGTAGCTCGTCGATGGTCGCGAAGGGCGCTTCCTCCCTCGCGGCCACGATCTTGGCGATGGTCGCCGGTCCGACGCCGGGCAGGCTGTCAAGCTCCGCTTCCGTGGCGCGATTGAGGTCGATCGGGCCACCCGACGCGTCCGAGGGAGAGCCGGCACCCGCGCGGGCCTGCGTCGCGTCCCCCATCGCCGGGACGACGACCTTGAGCCCATCGGTCGCCGCCTGGGCGAGGTTGAGCGCACCCGCAGCCGCCGCGAGGTCCGCGTTCGCGGCGAAGCCCCCCGCAAGCTCGATGGCATCCCCGACCCGGCCACTGGCTGGCACGCTCACGAGCCCGGGACGCGCGACCGCGCCCTCGACATCGACCAGCAGCTGCCGGCCCGCGATGTCGGTCGGTCGATCGACCGCCGAGGCAACACCCGGCGGCGTCAGGGCCGCCGCACGGCCGCTCCACGACCCATCCGTGACGGTGGCATCGATGATCACGCCTCCGGTGCCGGGCATCGCCAGCAGCGCTGCCACCGCCCCGATGACGATCAGGGCCACGACCGCGGCCGTGCCCCAGGCGAGCTGTCGCGTGGACACGACCACCCTTCGCGGCTCGGGCGCAGGCTCGCCCCCATCCACCGCGGGAGCCGTTCCGATCACGCGCCAATCGGGCGCCGTCGGTGTCATGGACGACCTCCAGCCGGCGGGTGGAGGCGGGAGCGGCTTCGGCGGGCCGTTCGGCGGGGCCCTGGCGGGTCCGGCGGGGCCCTGGCGGGTCCGGCGGGCCGGTGTCGAACGGGAACGACCGACCGGGCGCCGGCACCCTGTTCAGCCAGCGAGCGGCCCAGGGGTACCGGACCCAGCGGTCGCGGACCAGCCTAGCGAGCGGCCCTTATCAGCGGCTTATGCGGCAGTGATCCGCGCGTTACGACCGCACGACTATCCCCGGATGGACTTGACCCACTCCAGGTACTCCTTGACCAGCTTGGGGATGGGCTTGGGCAGGTCCTGTGCCATGTCGCGGATGTCGCCGACGTCCGCGATGAGTGCCACCCCGAAGATGGACACGATGACGGCAGCCAGGAGCGCCACGAAGACGACGCCCTGCACCAGCGCGCCGGCATAGCGGCGGACCCGTCCCCGTTTGGCCTTGGGCTTGCCGGGGGCATCACCCTTCGGTGCGAAGTCCTCGGACCTGGGTTGCTTCCTGTTCCAGCCCGGCCCCTCGTGGACATAGGTGACCGCGAGCTGCTCGCCGTTCCAGCGGCCCTCGACGGCTCGCCAGCCATGCCGCGCGGCCTCGGCAGCGTCGGCCTCGAAGCGCTCGTCGGCCTGGGATCGATACAGGCCGTCATAGACCTGCACCCGCGTCGGGCGTCTCATGGCGCCGCACGATGCGGCTCCGAAGGCGGTCGGTCGATCCCCCTATATCTGCCATGACCGCGGGTACCCGCGGCGGCAGGCGCCGCTCCCGCGGCGTCGGGCGCCGCTCCCGCGGCGTCGTCCCCGGAACAGGCATAAGCGGCCGATAAGAGCCGCTGGCTATCGTGACCCCATCGATGGACGACCGACGTGCCCCGGCGTCGTCGATATCGGTCGGCCTGCCGGACGGGGGGATGCCTTCGTCCGGCAGCCGGGCCGCTGCCTGGTCGGACGCCTCGGACCAGGCGGGCTGGTCAACGGCGCGATCCCGGACCAAATTGCCGACCGCCGACCGCCGACGTTCCTCTGCCGCACCTACGCTCCTGGCCCGCCACCCCCATCGACCTGCCTGTTGTCGCAGGGCGAAGCTGGCCGCCACGAACCCGGGTGGTGCCGCGACAGGTAGTACTCGACTTCCTGTCGCGCAGTGATCCCCGAGGTACGAGCCACGAACATCCCGGCGTCGACGTCGCGGCACATCGAGGCCGTTCCACGCTCGGATCCGGCCCGGAGACAGGGGTCGCCGGGTCCGTTCGGGCCACGAAGCTCGCTTCGTGCCACCCCGATCACTATCCGACAGGAACCCGCCGACGACCCGCCGCCGGTGCCACCCCGATCACTGTGCCGGCAGCAAGCCGGCGCCGTCGAGACGG
>JBEVIK010000276.1:0-3570 GCA_040510715.1 Candidatus Limnocylindrales bacterium | reverse complement strand
GGTGGTGGTTTTGTGGGTCTCTTTTTTCACGGGCAGCTGGCGCACCACCCCGGTCTGCCGTCCCGGGGGGGGTAGCCCCTCCCCCGGGGTCACGTTGGGCGGGGGGTTTCCGCCCCGCGGGCCCGGCCATCCTCCAGTACGACATCTGGAGGGGGTCGGGCCTTTTGGTTCTCGGTGTGACGCGGTTCGTGGTGGCACGATGCGCCAGGCGGGCCGGTCATCCCGGACGCCACGGGCACCGAGGTGACGGCGATGCGACGGCTGCGACCACTCCTGGCCATCGGCCTGCTGATGGCGACCCTCCTGCCGGGACCGGTCATCGCCCAGGGCCCTGCGTTCGACAGCGCCCGCGCGAGCCTCGCGGCGCGCGTGTCCCGTGCAATCGACGCACGCGTCGATGAGCTGCTGGGTGACCCGGACGCCCTCCGCGAATGGGTCCGCGCCGCCATCGAGACGCGTCCCTATCCAGGCATCGTGCATGGGGCATTCGGCACCTTCCTGACGGGTGCCGGGAACGACGTCGACCAGGCCCTGCTGCTGGCCCACATGCTTGATCGCTCCGTGGTCGGCCATCGCTACGCGAGCTGTCCGGAGGCGTTCGTCCCACAGGTCGAGTCTCGCGTCGGATCCCGAGTGGCGCCCGACCCGGCCCTGGCCCGGGCGATCGCGGACGCCGCGACCGATGTCGAGGTGCGCGACGCTGCGCTCGCGCTACCCGACCTGCGTGCCGCGTCGCTGGCCGCGACCGAGTCAGGCACGACCCGGCTGGCGGCGCTGCTCGACGAGCACGGCATCGAGATCCCTGCGGGTCCCCCCGCATCTCCGCCGGCCCACCGCCACGTTTGGGTCCAGGTCGCGTCCGGCACGGGGTGGCGTGACCTCGACACCACGACCGAGACGGGTGAGCCACCCTGCACCGCCGAACAGACCGCCCTCGAGCTGTCCGCCGACCTGCTGCACACGCTGCGCATCCAGCTGGACGTGGAGACGCGACGCGGCGACGAGCTTCGGACGTCCACCCCCCTGTCCAGCGAGGTGCCCCTGGAGATCGCCGCCCTCAGCCCGGTCACGTTCGCGTTCGGTGCCCCCGATGGCCTCGGGGCACGGATGGGCGAGGTCCTCGAGGGGCGAGCTCGCTATCAGCCGGTGCTGGTCGTCGGGGACGACATCGTGACCGGCACCCCGATCGAGGCGCTGGCACCGGACGGGGGTGCGTTCGGCGAGCTGTTCGGCCCCGAGGACGGGGAACGGGAGGAGCTGACGGGCGCATGGCTCCGCTTCACCCTCACGGCACCCGATGGCTCGGAGACCCAGCTCTCGAGCGAGGTGCTCGACCGCATCGGGATCGCGGCGCGTGACGCGGGCTCGGCGGCGGTGGCGCCGCTGCGTGAGCTCGAGGTAGTGGGCGACGAGTACGCGGCGCTGGACACCATCTGGCAGCTGGCGGTGACGACGGGTCCCATCGTCGTGCCCGCAGCGACGACCGACCTGTCCCTGGCGATGGCCTCCGGGAGCCAGACCACCGACCCCATCGACGCCGCCCTCCGCCTGTATCCATCGCTGGTGGCGGACCTCGGCGGCGACCCCATCGGACCGACCCTGCTGCTGGCCGGCATCGTGCCCATCTCGTCACGGGACGGCGAGACGCCCGACACACGGCTCGTGCTCGACGCGCTGCGCGTGCCCGGGAACCGACCGAGCGACCCCGCGTCGGCGGCGCGGGATGCCCAGGCCGTGCTGGGCGCCGAGCGGATGCTCCTCGACCTCCTCCAGCTCGAGCCGCTGGCGCTGGGCGACGCGGCGTCGGTCTTCGGCGCCGCGGATGCCGAGGGTGTCCCGTGGACGGTGCTCCGGCCCGGCGACACGGCCGAGATCGACGGTGCATCGGACGACGCGCTGGCCCGCATCGCGCGCCAGCTGGCGGCCGGCAACACGGTCATCACGCCTGCCAGCGCGCCGGCACTCGGCTCCGAACGGGGCACGGCGTGGTGGGTCGTGGACCCCACGACCGGGTACATCCGAGACGAGCACGAGTCCGGCCGCCACGCAGTGATGGGGGACCACGCGACCCACACCGCGCGAACCGTGGGCTGGTCGGAGCGCTTCCGCCGCGTGTCCTGCCGGATGGTCGGGCCGGTCATGCTCGCCGCCACCCTGTGGTACGTCGGCAGTGGCTTCAGCACCGATTCCGCGACCCTCCTCGAGGAGGTCGCGACGATGACCGAGGCCGCCGAGGAGAACCGGCGGCGGGGTGAGGCCGCGCGCGAGGTCGCCTGCGCGGGTGCTGGGCCCGGCTGACCGAGCGCGGCCACGGCGGCCGCTTGACGCCGCGAGCTTCGGTGGCGCCTCGCGGTGATCGGCCTCGTGCCATGGGCTGCATCGCGTTCGCACCGGTCTCAAGGAGCCTGTGGGAGGCGCTCGTGCTGGCCGGGCTGGCAGGCTTCGGGGCCGCCATCGGGATCCACCTGGTCATCGGCTACACCGACCTGGTCCACGTGGGACCCGCGATCCTGGGCGCCCTGGTGTTCGCCGCCGGGATGGCCTTGACGACGCCCGTCAGGTCCCGGGTGATGCCTCGGGAGACGGGCTCTCGCCGGCCGGGAGGTCCGTCACCCACAGCGTGACCTCAGCATCGTCGCTGCAGTCGCGCATCACGACCCGCTGGCCGAGCGCGACGATCTCGCCGGCACAGGCGCCCTGCGCACCGGACCAGGACGACCCTTCGTCCCACGTGCGGCCGCCATCGAGGGAGACCTTGGTCCACGGCCAGCGCTCAGGCCCACGTCCCCAGCTGGAACCGACCACGATGACCGTCCGGCCGACGGCGACCTGCGAGTGGGTGAAGCCAGGTTGCATGTCGATGGTCTTGGTCCACGAGCCATCCTGCTCCAGCAGCCACACACCGAGCCTGTTGCCCATCGACCGGGCTCCGGGGCTGCCGTGGTCGTCGCTGGCGACCATGTACGTGCCCTCCACGGCGATGAGCCCAGTGGATCCGCTCCACGTGTAGGACGGAGGCAAGGACGCCCGCTTGATCCACTCCCGGCCGTCCGTGGTCTCGAGCAGCGAGTCGTTCGGCGCCTCGCTCGTCGCCAGGAGCGCGCCCGGTACCTGTCGCAGGTCAGCGATCCACGCGAGACCGTCGGGCCCTCGGAACGCCTCGTTCGAGCCTCGGGCCCACCGTTCGCCGGTCGGACTGCTCCAGATGGCCAAGCCCTGGTGCGGCACCCTCGTCGTCGACGTCGCCGTGAGGGAGGCGAACCTGCCACTCGCGGGAACGTCACCGCCGGCCCCACAGCAGGAACCGATCGCGACGAACAGGACGAGCCGCTCCGGTGTGGCGGCGATGTCCCTGATACCGGCACGCCAGATGCCCTCGTATCGAGCGGGCATGCTCCAGCGGAACGTGCCGACGGGTCGCCACGTCGCGCCATCCTCGGACCGCCAGGTGCGCATAGCGACCCCAGTGGAGGCGAAGTCCTGCGGGCCGACCGGCGTGAACAGATCGAGGCCCTCACCGAAGGGCACCAACCGCCATGCACGGCGCCGCTCGCGACCGAGGCGGGAACG
>JBEVIK010000275.1:0-7030 GCA_040510715.1 Candidatus Limnocylindrales bacterium | reverse complement strand
GAGGTAGCCCATCGCCGCTTCGGTCGCTCCCGCGGCCACGAGCATCAGCACGGTCACGGGCGCCATCGGGATCATCGGCAGCACCAGCAGCCTCCACTCGCGGCGCCGGGAATCGATGCGCCCCGCGAGCGCGACCGAGATGACGCCGGCGACGCCCGACAGCGCGAACACGAGCCCCACCACCGCTTCCGAGCCGCCCAGGTGCTCGAGCACGATGAGCGGCACCACGATGGTCCCCATGCCACCGGCGATGTTGAGCGTCGAGATCGAGAAGCCCAGACCGCGCAGCGAGCGGTTCCCCCACACGTAGCGCAATCCCGCCCATGCGTCCGGCAGCAGCTTGCCGCTGGACGAGGGTGCGGACGCCGGCTCCCGCACGCCCACGATGGCGATGGCGGCGATGAGGTACGGGATGCCGATGGCCATCACCGCGAGCCGCGGTCCGAGGAGCGCGACGAGCACCGCCGCGGCGGGCGGCCCGATGATGGTCGCCACGACGTAGCCCGAGGAATCCAGCGCGTTGACGCGCTCCCAGAGATGCTTCGGGGTCATCAGCGGGAACAGGCTGCGCAGCCCGGTCTGGGACAACGGCCCGGTCACCGATGAGATGGCCGCGATGATGACCAGCAGCACCTCGTTGAGCAGCCCGGCGATGGCGAGCCCGCCCACGAGGAGCATCGTGGTCATCGCGACCAGGTAATCGAGCCCGATGAGGCGGACCCTGCCGTGGCGGTCGAGGAGCGCACCCGCGAGCGGGCTCAACACGATGCCCGGGACCAGGCTGGCGAAGGTCACGATGCCGGCCACCGCCGCGGACTGGTACTCGGCGAGCGCGAACAGCACGATGGCGACGCTGACCATGGCCTGCGCGACGCGCGCCAGCTGCATCGACAGGATGACCCGGCCGAGCGTGGGCACCTCGAGGAGGGCACGATAGGAGGGCGCGGTGGATCGGGTCTCGGTCACGGGCTTACCATGGTATCGACCGCGACGGATGTGGTCCGAGGGGGAGAGGTGTCAGTGACGACCAACGGCAGGCAGCGCGGCGTGTTCCCGCCCGGGTTCGTGTGGGGGACCGCTACGTCCGCCTACCAGGTCGAGGGTGCCATCGACGCCGACGGCCGGGGCCGCTCGATCTGGGACACGTTCGCCGCGACCCCCGGCGCGGTCGTGGCCGGCGACACGGGCGCGATCGCCGCCGATCACTACCATCGGTATCGGGACGACGTCCGGCTGATGGCGGAGCTGGGCATGCGGATGTACCGCTTCTCGGTCGCGTGGCCCCGCATCCAGCCCACGGGCAGCGGGCCGGCCAACGAGCGCGGTCTCGACTTCTACCGGCGGCTGGTGGACGAGCTGCACGAGGCGGGCATCACCCCCAACCTGTCGCTGTATCACTGGGACCTGCCGCAGACGCTCCAGGATGCCGGCGGGTGGGCCGCCCGCGATACCGCACTGCGCTTCGCGGAATACGCGTCGATCGTCTACGAGGCGCTCCACGACCGCGTGGCCTGGTGGGGCACCATCAACGAGCCGTGGTGCGTCGCGCTGCTGGGGCACGCCTCGGGGATCCACGCACCGGGCATCCACGACCACGTGCAGGCGATCCGGACCATCCACCACGTCCTGCTGGGCCACGGGCTCGCGGTCCGAGCGATGCGCGCCATCGATGCCGCGCCCGGGCTGGGCATCGTGCTCAATCCGGCGCCGGTGCGGGCGGCCTCGTCCACCCCGGACCCCGTGGTGGAGCGGGGCGTCCGCCTCATCGACGGCTATCGCAACCGCGTCTGGATGGATCCCCTGTTCGAGGGCCGCTACCCGCAGGACATCGCCGAGCTTGCCGCGCAGCGGTTCGGGGGATTCCCGGTCGAGGACGGAGACCTCGCCACCATCAACACCCCCATCGACTGGCTGGGCATCAACTACTACAACGACTCGTTCGTGGCGGCACACCCGGGCAGCGATGCCACGAACCCGGGCGTCGAAGGCGTGTCCGAGGTGTCCATCGGCACGCAGCGGACCGATAGCGGGTGGTCCATCACGCCCTCCGGGCTCCGGGACCTCCTGGTCTCCATCGGGCACGACCATCCGAACGCACCGCCGATGCTCGTCACCGAGAACGGCGCCGCGTACGACGATCCCCTGACGCCGGACGGGTCGATCGATGACGCCCGGCGCATCGCCTACCTGGAGCAGCACCTGCTCGCCGTGAGCGACGCCATCGCGGACGGCGCCGACGTGCGCGGGTACCTGGTGTGGTCGCTGCTCGACAACTTCGAGTGGGCCGAGGGGTACGCCAAGCGCTTCGGTATCGTCCACGTGGACTTCGGGACGCTGCGGCGGACGCCCCGGCGGAGCGCCCGCTGGTATCGCGACGTCATCGCTCGCAACGCGGTCGGGTCCACCGAGGCCGCCTAGGGGCGGCCGGCGCCCGGAGGGGCGCTGTTCCCGGCACATGGGAGTACCGAGCCATCGGCGCGACGCTCATCCTCAGGAGCTGGCCGGGCGATCCGATCCCGTCAGGCGTGCTCCATGCCGCGCGCCCGCTGCTTGAGGCGGCGGCGAGCGATCATGTCGCCTACATCTCGGCGGCATCGCTGAGCGACCACCACCTGGACCTCAACCACGAGCAGTGGGCGGGCGTCGGTTCGATCCATCACCTGGATGTCGAGAGGGTCACGGTGGCCGAGGCCGAGGAGGAGCTCCGAAGGGCCGCGCTGGTGTACGTGCCGGGCGGCAACAGTTTCGTGTTGGCACACCGACTCCGCCGGGCAGGCTTGCTCGATGTGCTGCGCGAGCACCTGTTGGGCGGACTCCCCTACATCGGGGTGAGCGCGGGCGCCGTCATCTGCGGTCAGGACGTCCTGCTCTCGAACGACGTCAACGCACCCGCCCTCACCGAGTTCGAGGGACTTCGACTGGTGCCCTTCAGCCTCGATGTCCACTATCCGTCCGACGACGCGGGGCGCCTGGAGCGCGACGAGCGGATCGGCGAGTACGGGGCGTTCCATTCGACGCCCGTCCTCGCGATGGCCGACAGCGCCGAGCTCCGGGTCGCGGAGGAGGTGGTCACGCTCGTCGAGGGATCGGCCCACCTGTTCCTTCCAGGTCGACCGGAACCGGTCCACCTTACCGCCGGCCACGTGTTCGGACCGGCCGAGGAGGCGCGGGTGTGATGGCCAGGCTGCCCTGGATCGGTGTCGAAGGGTCGCGGCTCGTGGACGAGTCCGGCGACGAGGTGACCCTGGCGGGCTTCGGGCTGGGTGGCTGGCTGAACATGGAGGATTTCATCACCGGCTATCCCGGCAACGAGGAGGCGATGCGCCGCCACCTGCGGGCGGCGATGGGCCCGGCCGCGTACGACGCCTTCTTCGAGACCTTCGACGAGGTCTTCCTGACGGGGGCCGATGCCGACCTGATGGTCTCCATGGGCCTGAACTCGGTGCGCCTGCCGGTCAACTACCGCCGGCTGGAACGGGACGACGCCCCCTTCGAGTACCTCGACAGCGGTTTTCGCCTGCTCGACCGGGCGATCGACCTCCTCGCGAGCAGGGGCATCCACACCATCATCGACCTGCACGCCGCCCCGGGCTACCAGAACCACCACTGGCATAGCGACAACCCCACGCACCAGGCCCTGTTCTGGCGGCACCCCCACTTCCAGGAGCGGGTCATCCGGCTGTGGGAGGCGATCGCCGACAGATACCGGGACCGCCCGGAGGTCGCCGGCTACAACCCCCTCAATGAGCCCGCGGACGAGACCGGGGAGGTCCTGCCCCTGTTCTACGAGCGGCTCGTCGCGGCGATCCGCGGCGTCGACCGTCGGCATGTCCTGTTCCTCGATGGCAATCGCTACTCCACCGACTTCTCGTGCTTCCGGGAGCCGTTCGAGGACGCTGTGTTCGCCGCGCATGACTACGCGCTGGCCGGGAATGCCTCCGCGACGGGGTATCCGGGCACCGTGAGCGGCGAGCGGGTGGACCGGGCGGCGCTCGAGCTGGCGTTCCTGCGACGCACGGAGTTCATGCGCCGGACCGGCACCCCCATCTGGATCGGCGAGTTCGGGCCGGTGTACCCACCGGACCATCCGGAGCAGCTCGGCTGGCGCCTCGACATCCTGCGGGACCAGCTGGCGATCTACCGCGAGCACGGCGCGAGCTGGTCCCTGTGGACCTGGAAGGACGTGGGGCTCCAGGGCCTCGTGGTCGCGGACCCGGGGTCCGGGTACATGCGCCTGACCCAGCCGGTGCGTGAGCTCAAGGCGCTCCTGGGGACCGATTCATGGGGCGGCAGCGACGCCGGCGTCCGGGACATCCTCGACCCCATCGACGAGGTCTTCGACACCCGGTTCCCGGACTACGAGCCGTATCCCTGGGGTCGTGGGAAGCACGTGTCCCGGCTGGTGCGCCACATCCTGCTCGCGGAGCCGGCCGCGGAGCGCTTCGGGGCGCTGTTCCGGGGCATCGACCCTTCGCGTGCACGGCAGCTCGCGGCAGCGTTCGCGACACCCGCGATGATCGTGCGCACGGAGCTGGCCGACGTCCTGCGGGAGCACCAGGGCGCCCGCGAAACGGTGGCTCGGACCTCGCCACGGGCCGGCGGCTGACCACACGGCGTTGCGCACCTGCCGCCGTGCGGCAGCGCAGCCCTCGTCCGACGCCGGATTCAGCGCATCAGCCGGCTCAGCCACGGCCAGCGACGGGGATGGTCCGGGGGATCGACGGTGCCCGGATGATCCAACGTGACGGCGGCCGCGATCCGCTCGGTCATCGCTGTCGTGAGGGCATGCGCCAGCCGTAGCTCGGCACGGGTGCCAGGCACCGCGTCGGTGCCGTCTCGAGGGCCGATGAGCTCGCTGACGGACGTGGGCGGAAGGAGACGGGCGCTGATGCGCTTGCCGCGATACAGCACCTCGCTCCCGCACAGGGCCATGAGCACGATGGGCGCATCCGTCCGAAGGGCCAGCAAGGCCGCCCCATCACGCGCACGGGCGGGGCGGTCGGGTGGGCCGGCGATGCGTCCTTCGATGAACAGCGCGAGCACGGCACCCTCCTCGACCACGGCCCGGGCGGCCTCGACATGGACATCGATACCCACACCGCCACGCCACACCGGGAGGATGCCGCCGGTCCGGCGCAGGAGCCGCTCCTTCCAGGGCCTGTCGAAGGCGGTCGGACCGCTGCCCATGAACCAGACCCTCGGCTCGACCGGCAACGCACGCAGGACCACCCGGGGATCGATCCAGCTCCGGTGGAGCGCGACGACGAGGATGTAGCCGCCGCGAGGCGACGCCTCGCGGCCCTCGACGCGTATCCGGATCGCACACACCCGGTACAGGAAGACCTCTCCGAGGCGGAGGAGCACGCGATACAGCCGGGGTGCCTCGGCCGAGGGCCGGCGGCCCAGCCAGTCGAGGCCCTCCCTGGGCGCGTCCGCGAGGCTCGCCGCGAGAGCCGCGGGCCGGCGCGCCCTGGCGTTCGACGCCTCGCCCCCGCCGACCAGTCGGTGCCACCAGCCCATCACGAGCCCCGGGTGCTGGAGCTCAGCCGCCCTGCTGGATATTTGGCCCTCGGAGCGGATCGTGTGACATGGCACTGCCTCCCACCGATGCGGGCCCTGGGCGGGTCCGGCCGCATGCATCGTGCGCCGCTCCGCGGCCGTGTCAAGCGGGGCGTGGCTGCGACCCGCGTCAGGGCAGCCGGATAGGCCCGCCGTGGGCGACCGCCGGCGCGCCCGGGCTGGGGATCGACAACGACCGACAGGACGCCGGTGGCGCGATCGGCGGTGCTGGGGCATGCTGCCGCGATGCGCATCGGGACGCCCCTGGCGTTGCTCCTGCTCGCGCTGGTCGTGGCCGGGGGCGGTCTCCTCGCGCCCGCACCGGCGGTCGCCCAGACGAGGTACCTCATCCGGGTGGACCAGGCGGGCTACGTCCTCGGTCGCCCGATGACGGCGTGGGTGCTCGCGCCGAGCGCCACGCCGCGGCTTCGGTTCAGCGTCGTCGATCGACGCGGCCGGGCGGCGCTCAAGGGTCGCACCGGGCGCAGCACGGGTCGCTGGAACCCGCGCTATCGAGGCGTGCTGCCCATCGACCTGTCGGGGATCAGGCGAGCCGGCCGGTACCGCGTGGTGCTCGTGGGCAGGCCCGGGGTCCGCTCGCCGTGGTTCCGGGTCGGACAGGCACGCCGCATCCTCGACCCGCTCATCGCCGCGACGGTCAGCTTCCTGGGCGACCAGCGGGACGGCACCGACCTGGTGGGCAGGACCGCCACACCCGCGGCGCGGCACGCGACCGACGCGAACGCCTCGCTGTACGCCTGGCCCCAGTTCGTCGAAGGCACCGAGCAGGTGACCGCCGACCTCGTGCCGCTGGGTAGCACGACCGACGTGTCGGGAGGCTGGGCGGACGCGGGGGACACCGTCAAGCTGACCCACACGACCGCATACGTGGACGCTCTCCTGTGGGCGGCGGCTCGGGAGCTGGGCGAGGATGCGCCCGACCGGCTGCTGCCCGAGGCCACCCATGGCCTCGCATGGCTGGAGCGCGTGTGGCACCCCGAGACCGGGATCCTCGACATGCAGGTGGGCATCGGGTCGGGTGCCGCCGACGGCAGCTTCGTGGGGGACCACGACGTGTGGCGCCGCCCGGAGACCGACACCCTGCGCTTCGCCCCGGAGCAGCGGTACCTGCTGCACCGGCCGGTGTTCCAGGCCAATGTCGCGGGCGCACCGCTGCCGCCCAACCTCGCGGGCCGGGTGGCGGCGGCCTTCGCTCTCGCGGCGCAGGTGCGCGCGGGGACCGACGCGACCGAGGCACGCCGGCTCCTCGACCTCGCCGCCGGCGTGTTCGATGCGGCCAAGGTGGCCGACGTGGCGGCCACGGACGTGGTCACGGCGCTCCCTGCGAGCTGGTATCCCGAGGCGAGCTGGCGCGACGACCTCGCGTGGGCCGCCGCCGAGCTGGCGCTCGCGGGCCGGCGCCTCGATCATGCCCGGACCGCGGAGTGGCTGGACACGGGCATCCTGCTGG
>JBEVIK010000274.1:0-10610 GCA_040510715.1 Candidatus Limnocylindrales bacterium | reverse complement strand
CGTCGCGTGGGCTGATCGACGTCAGGCGGGCGCCACGTCCGCGGGCGCTCCCGTCGACGCGCTGCGATACATCCCGTCGAGCACCTCCACGACCCGCGCCCCCAGCTCCGCGGGCGAGCGGTTCTCCGTCGTGCGTCCCTGGGCGAGGTCCACGAACCTGTCGATGACCCGCTGGAACGACCAGGCCACGTCGTCGGCGCTCAGCGCGATGGTCACGTCGTCATCTCGCCGCGACCGGCGCACCAGCGGACGGTCGAGGTCGACGAGCACCTGACCTCGCTCGCCGGTGACCCGGACCTGGACCTGGTGGGTGTTCCCGAAGGCGCCGGGTGGCAATGACGCCCCCGACACCACGCCCACGCCGCCGCCTTCCAGTCGGAGCGCGATGGCGTCGTGGAGCTCGACCGCCGACCCGGGGGGCGCGCTCGTGACCGCCATGACCCGCGTCGCGCGCAGCGGGACGAGCCGGAACAGGAGCCCCAGGCCGTGGGTCAGCTGGCCCTGGCCATAGCCGCCGCCCGACACGCCCGGATCGGACCACGTCTCGGGCCGGGGCGGCGAGTCGATGGGCGTGTCCACGTAGGTCCGGCCCTCGAGCAGCAGGTCACGCACGACCGTGGACATCGCCACGCTCACGTGCTCGATGGCGCCCACGCCACCGTCCTCCGTGAGCAGTCGCCGGGCGGCCTCCACGATGCCCATCTCGTTCCATGCGTAGCACAGGGAGAGCACGCGCCCGCGCTCCCGGGCGACCGCGTCGAGTGCCCAGGCATCGCGCGGGTCGATGGTGAAGGGCTTCTCCGCCAGCACATGGCAGCCCGCCTCGAGCGCGGCCCGTGCCTGTTGGGCGCGCATCGCCACTGGCCCGGTGAGCACCACCAGGTCGGGTCGAGCCTCGATGACCTCGCGCCAGTCGGTCGTGGCGCGGGGGAAGCCGAACATCCGCTGGACCTCGCCCAGCAGGTCCGGGTCACGCCGGCACACGATGAGCGGCTCCACGTCGTCGCGCGCCGCGAACCCCGGCAGGTGCGCCGCGATGGCCCAGGTCCCGGCGCCGATGACGCCGAGCGTGAGTCGGGTCATGCCTCGGTGCCCGGTGGCGCCGGTTGGATCACGGGGAGCTGCGGCTTGCGGTGGCCGAGCCGCTCGTAGACCTCGGGCGGGATCGCCTCCAGCGTCTTGTACACGGTCCAGGTGCACTGGCGGCGCGTCTCGGGCGCATCGGGTGAGCCGCCCCAGCGGGGTGGTTCCACGACGCGCACGGGCTCACCCCAGCGCTCCATGGGCAGCTTCTCGAGCGCGAGGCAACAGTGGGCGCAGTAGTAGCAGATGCCCGTCTCGCCCCACGCCCAGTCGTGCGGCTCCTGGGTGACCCCGAACTCGTAGGGCGCCAGGACCCGCGACCCCGTGCCCTCGATCTCGTCACCACGCATCGAGCGGCCTCCCGACCCACAGGGATCGAAGCTGATGACCCATCGATCCGGGTGCTCCTCGAGCCCCACGCGCCCGTCGCGCTTCGGGCCGCCCATGTGGGCGCGCATCGCCTCGAGCACCAGGTACAGGTTCCGGTCGAGCGTCTCGGCATAGGGCGTCACCCGGGTGTCGAACGGCATGTACCGCTCCTGGATGTACGGCTCGAGCACCGCCCGATAGCAGTCCTCGAGGCGCGCCTCGCCGAATCGCCGGACGACGAACGCGAGCACCCCGGCCATCACGTCGGCATAGCGGTCGTGCAGCCGGCGCCATCCCTCGCCCAGCTCGGCCAGGAGGGGTTCGGCCGCGGCCACCGTCAGGTCGTAGGCGCGGATGCCGCTCCCCAGGCGCCCGGCGAGCGCGCCCAGTTCGGCCCAGCGCGCCTCAGGGTCGAGCGGCGTGCCATCGGGATAGGCCAGGAGGGCGCTGAGCCGTTCGAGCTCGGCGGACCGGTCGGCCTCGGACACGCCCTGCGATGCGAGCCAGTCGAGGAAGCCCGCCGTCCACACCTTGTAGATGAGGTAGACGACCTTGGCCTCCTCCATGAATGAGTCCACCAGCTGGGCGGCGACCTCGCGGCGGCCCGCCTTCAGCCCGAACTCGTCACCCGCCTCGGCGAGCGCGGCTCGCGCCGCGTCGAGGGTGGGCGTGGTCTGCTCCTGCCAGGTCCCGGTCCGCACTCGCTTGCCGATGGCGTCCGACCATGCCAGGTGGGTCGAGCCGCCGTGAGCTGTCGTGCCGGGACTCATGCCGCCCTCCGCTTCAGGCCACCGACCGGGTCAGCCGGATGCGCAGCTGGTCCGCACCGACAGCGGTCAGGAGCAGGACGCCGCCAGCCACCTCGATCCAGAACGACTGCACGCCGATCTGGACCAGGCCGTTCCTCAGCACGCCCACGATGAGCACGGCCAGGATGGTGCCCAGGATGGTGCCCCGCCCGCCGCCCAGGCTGGCGCCGCCCAGGACCACGGCCGTGATGACGGCCAGCTCCAAGCCCTCTCCCGAGTTGATGGTCGCGGCGCCCACCTGCGAGACGAGGATGACGCCCGCGAGACCGGCGAGCAATGCCGAGAGCATGAACCCGACGAAGATCGCGCGGTTGGTCCGGATGCCTGCCAGACGGGCGGCCGTGGGGCTCGCGCCGATCGCGTACATCGACCGGCCGTAGGTCGTGAACCGCAGGATGAAGAAGAACACCACCACGACGATGGCCAGCAGGTAGACCGGCACGGGGATCCCCAACACGCGCTCCAGGCCCAGCCCGGAGAAGCCGTTGACATTGACCGTCTGACCGTTGCTCAGGACCTTCGTGATGCCCCGGAAGATGGCCAGGGTACCCAGGGTCGTGATGAGCGCGTTGATCCGCAACGTCGTCACGCACACCGCGTTGATGAGACCCACCAGCGCCGCGGCCGCGATGGCGAAGACCGCGGCGATCTCCACCGGCAGATCGAAGGCGAAGCTTGCACCGGGCGTCCCGGGCGCGGCCGCCAGCAGCGCGAGCGTCATGCCCGCGAACCCGGCGATCGACCCGACCGACAGGTCGAACTGCCCGGAGATCAGCAGCAGCGTGGCCGGGCAGGCGACGATGCCGATCCGGACCACCTGCTGGAGGATGACCAGCAGGTTCTGCTGGCTGAAGAAGAAGGGCGACGCCAGCGAGAAGAAGACGAACAGGACGATGAGCACCACGAACAGGGCGGCGGTCTCCGGCACCTTCACCCGCGACCGTCGACTCGTGGGCAGGGCAGCAGGGGGAACGGGAGCCTCCCCGACGCTCGATCCCGTCTCGAGCGCCTCGCCGGCCGCCCTGCGGGCAACCCCATCGAGCTCGTCGTCCGCCACCCTCACCCTCCTGCTGCCGTGAGCAACGCCGTCATCGTGATGTCGTCCGCGGCCAGGCGCGCCACGATGCGCCCCTTGTCCATCACGCACGCCCGATCCGCGACCTGGACCACTTCCTCGTAGTCCGATGTGACCACCAGCACCGCGACACCGGTCGACGCGAGCTGGCGCAGCGACCGATAGATGTCCGCTCGGGCGCCGACGTCCACGCCGCGAGTGGGCTCGATCAGGACGAGAGCACGCGAGTCGCGCTCCAGCCAGCGCGCCAGGAGCGCCTTCTGCTGGTTCCCGCCGGAGAGCGTGCCCATGGGCTGCCGGGGGTCGTTGCGCGAGCGGATCCCCAGTCGGTCGCGCCAGCGATGGAACGCCGATTCCTCGGCCCGGTCGGACACCACGCCCATCGTGGCCATCCGTGGCCAGCTCGCGACGGCGATGTTCTCCGACACCGGTCGGACGAGGAACGCGCCACCCGCCTTGCGGTCGGCAGGCAGGAAGCCCACGCCGCGCTTGATGGCCGCCACTGGCTGGCGCACAGGCGTGAGGTCACCCTGGATATCGAGCGTGCCGCTCGTGAGGTGTCGGATCCCGAATGCGGATTCGCCCACCTCGGCCGCCCCCGATCCCAGCTTGCCGAACAGGGCGACCACCTCGCCGGGGCGCACCTCGAGGTCGATGCCCATGAACGCGGCACCGGAGCCGGCGTCATGCCACGCGAGGGAAGGGCGTTCGCCGATCGGATGTCCGAGGTTCGCGGGACGCGCGACCTCCGCCATCTGCCGCCCGATCATCGCACCGATGAGCCGGGCCCGGTCGAGTGACCCGGTGTCGCTGACCAACGACGTCGTGCCGTCTCGAAGCACCTGGACCCGGTCGGCCACGCGCGCGACCTCGTCGAGGCGGTGGGTGATGTAGATGATCGCGGCTCCCTGTGAGCGGAGGCGGTGGACGAATCCGAAGAGCACCTCTGCTTCGTGCTGTGACAGCGCGGCGGTGGGCTCATCGAGGATGAGCAGCCTCGCGGAGCCCGTGAGGCTCCGGGCGATCTCGACGATCTGCCGCTCGCCGATCCGAAGGGAGCCCACGGTCGCGTCAGGGTCGATGTCCACCTGCAGCTGGTCGAGGATCCGGCGCGCGCGTACGCGCATCGCCCGCCAGTCGACGATGCCCCGTCGATTCGGGACACGGCCCAGGGAGATGTTCTCGGCGACCGTCAGCGTGGACGCGTCCTGGAACTCCTGGAAGATGATCGCGACCCCCAGGTCACGTGCCTGGCGCGGGCTCAGCGACGCGTGGGCCACCCCGTCGATGACCACCTCGCCACCGTCGGGCTGGTAGTCGCCCGCGATGATCTTGACCAGCGTGGACTTGCCGGCCCCGTTCTCGCCCAGCAGGGCGAGCACGGAACCACCGGTGGCGTCGAGATCCACGCCATGGAGGACCTCGACGCCACCGAATGACTTCCGGATGTCTCGGGCGTGGAGCGTGAACCGTTCCGCGTCCACGGCCGCGACGGGAGCTGTGCTGTCTGGGACGATCAGCAGGCCGGCGTGTCCGGGTAGACGTCGCGGATCGTCTCCGCCGTCAGCGCCTCGTTGGGCGTGAACATCGTCGCCGGGACCGTCTTGCCATCGAGCACGTCGATGATGGCCGGCACCAGCGTGCGCCCGTACAGCTGCGGGGAATAGCCCACGTCCGCCAGCCAGGTCGGGTTGCAGGCCAGCCGCTGCCACGCCGTCGGGTCGGCGCCCTGGGCGATGATCCGCAGCTCGCTGCCGCGGCCGGCCGTCTCCGCCGCCGACTGCGCGCCGATGGCCATGTCGTCGTTCAGGCTCATGATCACCGTGATGCCGCCCGGGGTCAGCGTCGGCAGCAGGTCGCTCATCTTGGCCAGCGCGAGCTCGGTGGTTCCACCCACCTCCACCTGCTGGAGCTTGGCGGGGTCGATCGGCCCGCACACGCTCGCGAAGCCATCGATCATGCCCTTGACGCGCTCGCCGTTGACCGACGGGCCGGCAGCCTGGGACTCGAGCGTGATGACGTGGTCGTAGGTGCAGCCGTTCTCCGCCTGGAGCAGCTCGCCACCCTTCTGGCCGCCGAGCGTGCCCGCATGGAGGTTGTCGGCGCCGAAGAACGCGACCTCGCACGGTGCTTGGTGGATGTCGATGGCGATCGTCGGGACGTTGCCGTACGCGTTGCAGATCGCCTCGGAGCTGTCGGCGTACAGGTTGAAGTTGAGGACGCCCTGGACGCTGCGGGTCCCGAGCGTCTGGCCACACTCGAGGCCGATCTCGGCCTTGACCTGGGCGTCACACGCCACGAGGTCGAGCCCCGCGATCGTGGCCTGCTCGGCGATGCTGTCGCTGACCATCTTCACGAACGGCAGGGAGTCGCCGAGCGAGATGTAGCCGACCGTCTTGCCCTCGCCGCTGCCTGCGACGGCGCCGTTCTCGGCATAGGGGTTGAGAGGCTCACCGCTCGCCGCCGGGGAGCCCGAGGCGTCCTGCGCCACGGTCGCCGCGGGTGCCACGACCATCAGGCCCGCGACCGCCAGGACGGCGATACGCGCCAAGCGCGCTCGATCGATCACGTCTGGATCCTCCTCTATCCGCATCCGGACAGCAATCCATTCTGGAAACGTTCGCCGTCCGCCAGTGACGCGACTCTAGGCAGCCCCGGATGGGCGTGTCAAGTCGGTGTCCGGCAGGGTCTCGGACGGTTGCGGCGAGGGCAGTCGGGCCGCGGGGCGCTCGGCTGGTGTCAGGCCCTCGCGGCGATGGCTCCGCGGAACAGGGGCATGCCCGCGACGCCCACCTCGACACGCCACAGGCGACCCTCCATGGGCGCCGCGTCGGTCAACGCACCCCGCATCTCCCCCATGTCGGTGATGATCAGGTCGCCCTCGTGGAACACGCAGTTGAGGACCGTGCCCCCGGTCTCGAGGAAGTCGATGATGGTGCCGTCGGGGCGGAGGATGTCCACCCCGCCGCCCATGAACGCGGTGACCCACAGGTCGCCGTTGGCGGCCACCTTGAGCCCGTCGGGGATATGGCCCTCCGGCAGGACAGCGATGCGCTCGCTGGGGGCGCCCGGCCGATTGCGATAGACGCCTCGCTCATAGGACTCGACCCACACGATGCTGCCGTCCGCCTCCGCGACGATTCCGTTGGGGTAGGCGCTGGGCAGCTCCTCGATGCACTCACCCGTGCCGTCCGGCTCGAGGGCGAAGACGCGGCCGGGCTTCCGGTCGTCCGGCAGGTAGTCCGCGGGATCGGTGAAGTACAGCCGCCCATCCGGCCCGAAGGTGAGGTCGTTGGGCGCCTGGAGCGGGATGCCATCGACCTCGGTGACCACCGTCTCGACGCGCCCGTCCGGCCATGCCTTCTGGATCGAGGGGACACCCATCACCTCGGCCTTCCAGGGGCCCGCCGTTCCGCCGTTCTGGGTGATGTACAGCGCGTCGGAGCCGAGCATGCAGGCGTTGGGCCCGCCGCCACAGTCCGCGTACGTGTGCAAGCCCCGTTCCCGCGACCACGCGACGATTCGGCTCGTGTAGGTCTCGACCATCACGATCCGCCCATCGGGCAGGATGTCCGGTCCCTCGGGGTGACCGAGCCCCTCCGCCAGGGTCTCGATGGGCTTGCGCATGGCGACCTCCCCACTATCTCGCCGGTCAGGCATCCAGCGTACGGCACCGCGTCGCGGCCCTGCGCCGGGCTTCGTCGTTCCGCAGCGGCACGGCGTCGCGGTCCGTCGCAGCATTCGGGTTCGTACGACGGGGACATCGGCTTGGTTCCTGTCGTTTAGCGATCCCCGTGGTGCGAGGTACGCACCCTGCCGCTCCGCTCGCCCAACGGGTCACAGGAGATCGCTCGTCACGCACGGACAGCACGACCCCCGGGCCGCGCGAGTCCGGTCACGGCTCCCTGATCGTGATCCCTACCACCCCGATCGCTGAGCGACAGGAAAGTCACGCGGTCAAGGTCGCGATGGGACGGGATGCGGCCCGCCACTCGGAGCGAGCGCGGCAACTCGGGCAGTGGTGCGGAGTGGCGCCAGCCGTCAGCCGCCCGGTCGCTTATTGAACAACTAAAACCCGTAACCGTCGGGGTCCGCCATGTAGCAGGAGCGGGCTCCCGTGTTGGGCCCGGCCGTGATGTCCACGACCTCGGTCGAGCGGGCGTGATAGCCCATCTCGACGAGGTGCCGGTGCATCTGCTCGACGTCATCGACGTACAGGCACAGGTGGCCGCCGCCGAAGTCACAGGGCCGCGACGCCGCGGACAGCCGCTCGATGCCACGGTACTCGAGGAGCTCCACGAAGCCACCACCCGGGATGCGCAGGTAGACGGCGCGGATCGACTCGTGGTCGAGGCCCAGCACCGTCTTCAGGTACGGCCCGTCGAGGATGCGGTCGAACTCCTGCTCGAGTCCCAACCCGTCGCGGTAGAAGCCGAGCGAGACGTCCATGTCGCGGACCGTGATGCCGCCGTGGAAGAAGCCGGTGATGGATGCCAAGCCTCGAGCCCCCATGGTGTTGACGGTACGCGCCAGAGGATGCCGCATCGCGTGAGCGGCGTGCTGCGGTCGGGTGGGCGGGTGCGATACTCGCGGCATGGGACGCAGCGCTGCGGGCGTGCCAACGCCCCGGGTCGGGATCCTCCGGCGGTCCGGAGCCCTGGCTGTGATGCTCGTCATGGCGCTCGGGCTGTCGTTGCCCGCGGAGGTCGCCGCGCTGACCATTCGGCAGCCCGTGGTCATCGTGCATGGCCACTCGCCCCACGGCAGCGCCTCCTGCAGCCGGTTCCGTGCCCTCGTGCGCCAGCTGCGAAGCGTCGATGCCGGCCACCGCTCATACCGCTTCGCGGGGGACATCGTCCCCGTCGGCTTCTATGGCGGCGACACCAGGGCTCGGCATGACGATTGGGGTGACACCGGCTGTCAGTGGCGGGCCCACGTGTCGAACCACGGCCGTCACTCACGAGTGTCGCCGTCGGGTCACCGACGGCTGCGGGGTGTCGTCGGCCACACCACCGGCACCAGCATCCGGCACCTCGCGTACCACCTCGCGTGGTTCATCCACGACCGCTACTCCCGGCGCGGCATCCCGGTGGACGTCGTGGGGCAGTCGATGGGTGGCCTGCTCATCCGCTACGCGCTCGCTGCGGCCGCCGCCCGGAAGCCCGGCTTCCCGCGTCGCCTGCTGGTCGATGACGTGGTGACCCTGGGGACGCCGCTCGCGGGGCACGAGACGGAGCTGTTCACGGCCGTGAACCAGCAGACCCGCGAGATGGACAAGGACTCGGCCTTCATGGCGTGGCTGCACGAGCACGCGCTCGTGCCGCCGAGGGCCGGCCGGTGGACGGACTGGACGTTCCTCGGGTCCTACGCGGACGGGCTCATCCCCACGCCATCGACCGTCGGGAACCGCTGCCTCCCGGACGGGTCCTGCGAACGCTGGGTCAGGGCACAGCAATACGTCATCTACGACACGCGCCAGACGGCCGACGGTCCGGTGGGTATCGCCCACGGCGACTATCACCGAACGACCGGGTACGCGTCCGTGTACCGGGCGCGCGTCTGGCGGGAGGGGGCTTGGAGGTGGACGGACACCCTCGTGCCGCCGGTCAGGCTCATCGAGATGGCGCTCGCCCGCGACGACTGGTGATCGGGCACGGCGCCGGCTTTATGATCGGGGACCACATGGCGACGACGCAGGCGGCCCACCGGCCGAGGTCACGAGCGCTCGGACTGCTGGCACTGCCCCTGGCGTTCGTGCTCGCGGTCCAGCCCGCGCTCGCACAGTCACCCTCCCCCGCGGTCGTGCCGCCGGATGCGTTCGCGGTCGACCTGAGCGCGTTCGACCTGCCGCCCGATGCATCGCTCGCGGCCCATGCCGCCCTGCCCGTCTCGGACGACCCGCCGATCCCGGACGGGGTCGCACCTCGCGAGGTCGCGGCGCGCGCTGCCGCGCTGGTCGCCGACGCCGACCCCGCCCTGGCGAATATCGCGCTGCTCGCGGAGCGCCTCGTCTATGACCCGATCGCGGCCTTCGAGCTGGTCCGTGACTCCATCGGCTACGACCCGTACGCGGGGGCGCTCCGGGGCGCCGCCGGCACGCTCGCCGCACGCGCCGGCAACGACGTCGATCGCGCACTGCTGCTGCAGGCGCTGCTCGGCCAGATGGCGGTGCGTTCCCGACTGGTCGTCGGGACGCTGGGGGACGAGGCAGCGGAGGCGGTGGCGGCGCGAGCGTTCGCGGGTACCGCGGAGCCCCTCGCCGCGATGCCCGTCGATCCCCAGGAGCTGGGCGACATCGATGCCCTCCTGGCACGCGCGCGGCGGGACCACGCGCTGGTCCGCACCGCCCTCGGGGATCGACTTGACGAGGCCGGTGCCGCGGCGGTCTCGACCGACGGCACGCCGCAGCCGCACGTCTGGGTCCAGCTCGCCCAGGGCGCCGATTGGCTCGACCTCGACCCCACCCTCCCGGATGCGCTGCCCGGTGACACGCTGGCCGAGGGCGGAAGCATCCTCGATGCGGTCCCAGAGGACTGGCGCCACACGGTCACCCTCCGGGTCGTCGCCGAGACACTCGAGGACGGGGCGCTGGCGGAGCGCACCGTCCTCGACCACGAGCTCGACGCAGCGGCGGCCGCCCACGACGACATCCACCTCGCGCTCCAGCCCGAGAGCACCGACCTGGGCCAGACCATCGGCGAGGCGCTGGGCGGCGCGGCAGGCTGGCTGCCCGCCCTGTTCGTGGGGTCGGAGGTCATCCGGGGGTCCGCATTCCCGGTCCTGCCGGCGGGCGACATCTTCACGGGCGAGCGGGAAGGACCGCAGGTCAGCCGGCTCATCCTCGAGGTCACGATCGCGTCACCGCGCAGCGAGCCGCGCACCACGTCGCGGGTGCTCGTCGACCGCCTCGATCCCGTGGCGCGCGGCATGGACGAGATCCCCGCCGACGCTCTCGCGCCGCTCACGATGCGCCAGGGCGTGCCCGTGGAGCTGTCCGAGGTCCACCACATCCAGGTCTCCACCGGTGCCGCCGACGCGCGCGCCCATCAGGTGTGGCGGCAGATCGCGGCGCTGTTCTCGGAGCTCCTGCAGCTCGATCCGGAGGCCGCAGCGAGCTACGGCTTCCCGATGGCCACGCTGCCCATGACCGTCGCCGACGAGACGCTCGTCCTGGCGTCGGAACGACTCATCCGCGACGGGGTCGACCGCTCGCCGATGGTCCGGGCGTTCGTCGCCGAGCCGCGGGTGTACCTGACGTCGGTCGGCCCGGCCAC
>JBEVIK010000273.1:0-6274 GCA_040510715.1 Candidatus Limnocylindrales bacterium | reverse complement strand
AACGCTGCCGAGCGCCTGGGACGCCCCCGACCCGTGGGGCTCCGACAGCTACCCGGTGGATGTCCGTTTTACGCCCGAGGGGCGCATCGGCCGCTACTGGGGCATCCCGATCATCGGACACATGGTGCGCTGGCTGTCCCTCATCCCGCACATCTTCGTGCTCATGTTCTTCGCCATCCTCGTGGCGTTCGCGGCGCTGTTCACGTGGATCCCGGTGCTCTTCCTCGGGCGGCAGGCGCGCTGGGCCTACGCCATCCTCGGCGGCTTCCTGCGCTGGAGCATCCGCGTGCAGACCTGGGGACAGCTGCTGTCGGGCACCTACCCGCCCTTCACGGGTGCGGAGGCCGACGGGCAGCACGTGCGAGTGCGCATCGACGAGGAGCAGCGCATCAACCGCTTCTGGGGCATCCCGCTCCTCGGATTGTTCGTGCGCTGCATCATCCTCATCCCGCACTTCGTGATCCTGTGGATCTTGGCGATCATCGTGGGGTTCTTGCTGCTGTTCGCATGGATCCCGGTGCTCATCTACGGGCGACAGGCCGACGTCATCTACAGCCTCGTGGGCGGATTCGTGCGCTGGCAGGCGCGGGTCGGGGCATACCTCATGCTGCTGAGTGGGACGTACCCGCCCTTCCGGCTGGACTGATCGCTGGCCTTGCCGGGCGGCGGGCGGAGAGCCATCCATCGGGTGGTGCGCGCGCACCACGCCCTTCACGCTGACGTCGTAAGCGCCAGCGGGGTGTCAACCTGCCTCGGTGCTATGATCGAGGCCCCGGCCTGCACGGCGTGGGGCGCATCCCTGGAGGCAGCTTCTTCTTGAACAGCCGGTTCCTGCGCAACGGTCTCGTCACCCTGGTGCTCGTGGTGGGTACCGCTGCGCTGCTCTATATGTTCATCTTCCAGCCCACGACGAGCACGCCCCTCTACTACAGCGGCGTGAGCACGACCGCCATTCCCACCTTCGAGCAGCTCGTCAAGGACGGCAAGGTCGCCTCGGTCGTCCAGCGCGGCGACAAGCTCGAGGTGACCACCACGGACAAGGACGCGAGCGGCAAGGCGGTCAAGCTCAACACCCAGATCGGCAGCCTGTTCGTGAACGTGGGCAACGACATCGCCGCGTGGTGCGCCGCAGCGCCCGCCTGTACGACCCTCCCGCCCCTGAAGGCCGAGGACGCCAATGACAGCGGTGCCTGGCTGGGCATCCTCATCTCGGCGCTCCTGCCGGTCCTGCTCATCGGAGCCTTCCTGTACTTCATGTTCCGCCAGGCGCAGGGCACCAACAACCAGGCGATGTCCTTCGGCAAGAGCCGGGCGCGCATGTTCCTGGGCAACAAGACCGTCGTCACGTTCAGCGACGTCGCGGGCGTGGACGAGGCCAAGACGGAGCTCCAGGAGGTCGTGGAGTTCCTGAAGTACCCCGAGAAGTTCAACTCCCTCGGTGCGCGCATCCCGCGCGGCGTGCTCCTCGTGGGTCCGCCAGGCACCGGCAAGACGCTCCTCGCGCGCGCCGTCGCGGGTGAGGCGGGTGTGCCCTTCTTCAGCATCTCGGGCTCCGAGTTCGTGGAGATGTTCGTGGGCGTGGGCGCGTCCCGCGTGCGTGACCTGTTCGATCAGGCCAAGCGCAACAGCCCCTGCATCGTGTTCGTGGACGAGATCGACGCCGTCGGGCGTCAGCGTGGTGCCGGCCTTGGTGGCTCGCACGACGAGCGCGAGCAGACCCTCAACCAGATACTGGTCGAGATGGACGGCTTCGACACCAACACCAACGTCATCGTGGTGGCGGCGACCAACCGGCCCGACGTGCTCGACCCGGCGCTCCTGCGCCCCGGCCGCTTCGACCGCCAGGTCATCCTCGACCGCCCGGACATGAAGGGCCGCCTGGAGATCCTCAAGGTCCACATCAAGGGCAAGCCGCTCGACAAGGCGATCGACCTGCCGTCCATTGCCAAGCAGTCGCCCGGCTTCTCGGGTGCCGATCTCGCGAACCTCGTCAACGAGGCCGCCATCCTCGCCGCGCGCCGCAACAAGAAGGTCATCACGACCTCCGAGTTCAACGAGGCGCTCGAGCGCGTGGTCGCGGGCCCCGAGCGCAAGAGCCGGGTCATCAGCGACGCCGAGAAGGCGATCATCGCCTACCACGAGGGCGGCCATGCGCTGGTCCAGCGCATCCTGCCCAAGTGCGACCCGGTCGCCAAGGTGAGCATCATCAGCCGCGGCATGGCGCTCGGCTACACGATGGGCCTGCCGACCGAGGACCGCTACCTCCAGAGCAAGGCAGAGTTCGAGGACAAGATCGCGGGGATGCTCGGTGGCAACGCCTCCGAGCGACTCATCTTCGGCGATACCACGACCGGCTCCTCGAACGACATCGAGAAGGCGACCAACCTCGCGCGGCGCATGGTCACCGAGTTCGGCATGAGCGAGCGCCTGGGGCCCCTGGCCTTCGGCAAGCGCGACGAGCTGGTGTTCCTGGGCCGCGAGATCGGCGAGCAGCGCAACTACTCGGACGATGTGGCCCGCCAGATCGACGAGGAGGTCCGCGCCATCATCGACCGCGCCTACTCGCGTGCCATGGACGTCCTGTCGACCCACAAGGACCGCCTCATCCAGCTCGCCGAGCGGCTGGTGGCCGAGGAGACGATCGAGCACGACGAGTTCAAGGCGATGTTCGCGGACCTGCCGGACGCCCGGGAGGACGCGGGTGGCGGTGGCATCACGCCGCAGCCCAGCCCGGCCCCCGAGCCGCCCGCGGAGCCGCGCGGCGGGACCGCACCCAGCCCGGCACCCCAGCCGGCCTGAGCCGGGCGGCATTCGAGCCGCATCCCGAGACACGACGAGGACCGTCGCGCCGATGGCGCGGCGGTCCTTCACACAGGGCGTCGTGGCCAAACAGTAGGGTTCCCCCTACTTCACGCATCTTGCGTCCGCCCCGAGTATTGGTGTCGCGCCGGTGATCCTGCGGGTCTCGTCCCGCGCCGGCGTTGAGCAAGGGGGCCGTCATGTATCGACGACGACGCATCGGGCTCGGGCTTGTGGCCATCGTGTCCCTCCTCCTCGCCTCGGTCGTCCCGGTCGGCGCCCAGTCGGGCAAGGACGTCACCGAGTCGCTGTGCAAGGTCTTCAGCCGCAAGCAGGTCCGCGAGGCGTTCGGCCGGCAGGTCGGCAGCAGCGACCAGGACCCTGGCAAGTGCCACTGGGGCATCACGAACCGAGGGGCCTATGGCGCCGAGCTCGTGATGGACATGGAATGGCTGCCGGTCGCGTTCGATGACGTACCCCTCACGGAGCCCGGTTGGACCGAGCTGACCGTGGCGGGCAAGCGCGCCCTGTTCAAGGTGAAAGCCGGACAGGTCCTCAAGGCGCGCGGGGGCTTCGAGATGCGCGACATCGACTCTGCGCTCGTGCTCGACCTCGGCCAGGGCACCCTCAAGCTGCATCTCCTCGACGGCAAGGGACGGGACCGTCAGGCGACGCTCGAGCAGCTGGCCGCGCTGGCGGTCGCCAAGGACGGGACGCTGGTCACGCCTCCGGTCCTCGACGACGTGCTGGCATCGGCCGTGCCGCAGACCATCGACGGCTGGCCGTCGCTCGTCCGGGGCATCTCGTATCCCGGCGCCGAGCTGTGCGCGCGATGCCCCTCGGGCAAGGCGCTCCGCTCCGCGCTCGAGGCCCAGGGCAAGACCATGGCGGACGTGACCATGCTCACCGCGACGGGTATCGACCCCGAGAACGTGATGGAGAACGTCTTCCGCGAGCCGGCAGTCCAGGCGCTCCGCGTCGCCGGCGGTGACGCCACTCAGCTGGTGGATGTCGTGATCGGCTACCTGTTCGAAGGTTCGGTGGAGCCCGTCCGCGTGGACGGGGAAGGCATCACGGCGGTGACGCGCCCGGCGGACCAGTACAACTTCGGCTGGACCGCCTTCGTGTACCCGCAGGGAGACACGGTGTGGGTCGCGACCACGTATGGCGAAGTGCCGACCGAGCTCCTCGCCGCGCTACCGGGAGCGCCCACTGCGCCCCAGGTGCCGGCGCCGCCGCCCGCGGTCCCGGAGAACCCATCCGCGCTCGAGACCTTCGCGCGCGATGTCGTGCCCGCCACGATCCGCGGCGAGCCGGTCCGGATCGGGGTCAGCCCGCTGTTCGATGACGGGTCGGCCATCCTGAAGCGCCTGAAGCGAGAGCTGCGCGAGCAGGACAAGTCATTCGACGACATCTCGGCCATCCTCGCCTTCACGCCCTCGGGCTACGGCATCCAGGGCCTTCGGGTCGCTGGCGGCGACGCTGCCCCATTGCTGGAGGTCCTGGTGGACATGGCCCGGGCGGGGGGCACGATCACCGATGCGACGCCGGTCGACGCGGTCGTCGCGGGCAAGTCGGTCCAGAGCACCGCCGGTCCGATGGGTACGACCTACGTGTATCCCGGTGGCGAGGTCCTATGGTTCATCCCGGGCAGCGAAGCCCTCGCCGCGGAGTGGCTCGCAGGGCTGCCCTGAGCCGTCCCCCGCGGTACCCTTGCAGGACGTCGCGCGGCCCGCGCGGCGTCCTTGCATGTCCACGAGGTCCTCCATGCCCGACGCCATCGCCCGCATCGACTCCTGGCTCGCCGAGACCGAGGCGGAGCGCCTGGCGGACTACCTCGACTTCCTGCGCATCCCGTCCATCGGGACGCTCTCGGAGCACGAGGGGGACATGATGGCTGCCGCTCGCTTCCTGGCCGAGCGACTGGAGCGGGCGGGCATGGAGCACGTGGAGGTCTCGCCCACGGGCGGCCACCCCATCGTGTACGCGGAGCGGCTGCATGCCGATGGCGCGCCCACCGTGCTGGTGTACGGCCACTACGACGTCCAGCCCGTCGATCCGCTCGACGAGTGGGTCAAGCCCCCCTTCGACCCACGGGTCGAGCAGGGTCGCGTCTACGCTCGCGGCGCCGCCGACGACAAGGGGCAGGTCCACCTGCACGCGTGGGCCGCCCGCGCGTGGCACGAGGTGGGTGGTGGGCTGCCCCTCAACATCCGCTACGTGTTCGAGGGCGAGGAGGAGTCGGGCTCGGAGCACTTCGACGGCTGGCTCCGGGCCAACCAGCATCGCCTGACCGCGGACCTCGCGGTCATCAGCGATACCGGGTTCTTCGAGGGTAACCACCCAGCCATCACCGTGAGCCTGCGCGGCCTGATGTACCTCCAGGTGGAGGTGACCGGACCCAGTCAGGACCTCCACTCGGGCACATGGGGCGGCAACGTCCAGAACCCGGCCATCGCGCTCGCCCGCATCATCGCGGCCATCAAGGCTCCGGACGGGTCGGTGAACGTGCCGGGCTTCTATGACGAGGTGCGCACCATCACCGAGGAGGAGCACGCGCAGTACGCACGGCTGCCCCTCGACGAGTCGGAGTTCGCGGCAGGCATCGGGGTGCCGGAGCTGTTCGGCGAAGGTGACTTCCTGCCCCTCGAGCGCCGCGGCGCGCGCCCGACGCTGGATGTCAACGGCATCTGGAGCGGGTTCCAGGGGGAGGGGAGCAAGACCATCATCCCGGCGTCCGCGCACGCCAAGATCAGCACCCGGCTGGTCGCGGACATGGATCCGCGCCGGACCTTCGAGCGGGTGCGTGACGCGATCCTCGCGGTGCCGGTGCCGGGTGTCACGGTCGATGTCCGGCAGCTCAACGACGGGATGTGGAGCCGGGTGGGCATCGACCATCCCGCGACCCGAGCGGCCGCGGCCTGCCTCGAGGAGGTGTTCGGCGAGGCGCCATACTACCTCAACGAGGGTGGCTCCATCCCGGCCGCGGCGTCGTTCGGGTCGATCCTCGGGCTGCCGGTGGTGCTCCTGGGCTTCACCAACCCGGACGACAAGGCGCACTCACCCAACGAGCAGATGGTGCTCGCCAACTACGAGGGCGGCGTGCGCACCGTCGCCCGCTACTGGCAGGCGCTCGCGGACCTGCCGCGGTAGGCCGTCGCTCGATCGGGCGGGGCGAGGGCGCTCCGCGGCGGTCCGGTTGGTACCGATGGGGTGTGGCAGTAGGAGGTCCGGCCGGTGCCGAGCGGGGGTGACCCGCTGGTAGCGTCGGGAGCACGGATACCTCTCCGTCCTGACGCAGCTGCGAGACACCGTGAATCTCATCCGGAATCGTGCCGCCAACCCTCAGGGCGGCCCCGCCAACGAGCCCGCGGGCGCCCCCTTCGCGCCCGGCGCGCCCGGCTACGCGATGCCACCCGGTCCGGCGCCCTGGGATGGACCCGTCCCTGCCTGGACCCCAGGCCAGGGTCCCGCG
>JBEVIK010000272.1:0-7650 GCA_040510715.1 Candidatus Limnocylindrales bacterium | reverse complement strand
GCCCCATGCGTGGTGCACGCCCATCGGGTTGTTGGCGGTGATGGGACCGTCGAGGAACGACCACGGCTCCTTGCCGGCGTTCCGGGCGCGCAGGCGCTCGAAGGCGCGCAGCTTCTTCCAGAGGGCCAGGATCCGATGCTCCTGGGCCGGGAAGTCGGGCGCGGCCGGTAAGGTGCGGAAGCGCGACCCGGACCCGGGACGCGACGGGGACGACGGCATGTGTCCCAAGGATAGACGATCGGCGGGGTGTCCCCGGCCGATGGCCGCGATCGAGGGGACATGTGGCATCGCGACCCCCGGCACGACGTCCGCAGCGGAGCCCGCGCCGGTGCATCCGGGCACGAGCGGCTACGATACGCGCCGTGCTGACCCCCGACGCGCAGCCAGTGGCGCGCCACAGCTCGTTCGCGGCCGCGTTCCTCTCTTTCCTGCTCCCCGGGCTCGGGCAGATGTACTGCCGTCGCTTCCTGCGGGGGCTGTTCTGGATGGTCCCGTGGCTGGTCGCGGTCGCCCTCGTGGGCGGTATCGCGTTCTCGATGGGCCTCCGGGACTTCGGGGCCCGCTTCTCCGACACCGAGTGGCTGTGGTACCTCATCGTGGGTATCGGGGTGGACCTGCTGTGGCGCCTGCTGTCACTCCTCGACGCCTGGTGGGTCGCTCGGGCGCCGGCGGGCGAGACGGATGCCGCGGCCCGGCGGGTCGGGTCGCTGGTCGGCCTGCTCGCCATCGTGCTGGTGCTGCTCGTGAGCCATGCGGCCGTGGGCCGGCAGGTCTACAGCGCCTACGACACCCTGCAATGCATCAGCGGGCAGGTCGAGTGCGAGGACGACCTCGCCGAGGACCCCGGCGTCGAGGACCCTGAGGATCCCGAGATCGGCGAGCCGGGCGAGTCGTTCGAGCCCCTGCCCTCGCTGCTGCCTCCGGTCGAGACCACGCCGCCCGCGAACGGCGAGCCCACCCCGGAGCCCACGCCCGAGCCCCAGGGCCTGAGTGGCCGCCGGCTCAACATCCTGCTGGTGGGCACCAATGGCTCCCTCACCGACACGATGATGGTCGTGAGCATCGATCGCCAGACCGGGCAGGTGGGGTTCATCAGCATGCCCCGCGACACGGTCGGCCTGCGCATCCCCGGCAAGCTCGGACTGTCGCGTGCATATGACGGTGTGTGGCCATACCGGGCGAACCAGATCCAGATGCTGACCAAAGGCCGCAATGACGTCCCCGGCAAGAACACCCGCCAGCGCGGCTACAACGCGCTCAAGGCGATCATCGGTGAGTCCATCGGGCTGGACATCGACTACTACGTCCAGGTCAACATGAACGGGTTCATGGACGCTGTCGATGCGCTCGGCGGCGCTATGGTCGACGTCCAGCTGCCGCTCTATGACTCGCGCTACAACTCCGCCGATGGCCGGGGCACGCTCAAGCTCTACCAGTGGCCCGGGTTCCACCACTTCGACGGCGGTGACGCGCTCGCGTACGCCCGGTCACGCCACGCAAGCAGCGACCTTGACCGGGGGGCGCGCCAGCAGCGCGCCATCACGGCCATCCGCAACCAGCTCGACATCTCTGCCATCCTCCAGCCGGGCGGCATCGATGAGATGCTCAGGCTGGTCCGTCGGAACGTGCGCACGGACATCCCGCCCAAGCTGTTCCCGGCGCTCGCCGACCTCGTCCAGAAGGTGAACCTCGACGAGCGCGTGTCGGTCCAGCTCGGCCCGTTCACCAGGGCCTGTCAACAGCGCCCATCTGCCGTGTGCGACGCCGTCGCATCGAATCGCCCGTACGGACTCGAGGCGAACATCAAGGCCATGCGCACCGCCGTCAAGGACCTGTTCGACAACCCCGAGAAGGTCAAGCGCATCCAGGAGCTCGCCAGCGAGGGTGTCGTGGTCGAGGTCCTCAACGGGACCAAGGGCACCAACCAGCGCACGACGCGGATCGCGGACTACCTGGTGTGCCAGGGCATCGACGCCTCCGTGCCGCCGGTCAATGGTGGCGCCGCCGACCGCAATGACTACGACACGTCCGTGATCACCGTCTACAACGGAACCGGGGAGTCGGCGACCGAGACCATCAAGGAGCTCGAGCGGCGGCTCAAGGTCGATGCGATCGAGGCCGACGACCCGGAGCAGACCGCGGGCATCGTGGTCATCGTGGGCAAGGGCGCCCCGAGCCTTCGGCCCGACTGCAACGCCTGAGGTCGCGGCGACGGCGCAGGGCCCCGGGCGGTGGCGTGCCTGGACGGCTGAGGGTCAGTAGACCGGCGTCACCCAGTGGGCGTAGTCGGGCGCGCGGCCACGCGCGATGTCGAAGTACGCGGCCATCACGCGTGACGTGACCGTCCCGATACCCCCCGTGCCGACCGTCCGATGGTCCACGGAGGTCACCGGGACGATCTGGGCGCCGGTGCCGCACAGGAAGATCTCCTCGGCGAGGTAGAGCTCGGTCCGATCCACCGCGCGCTGGACGGCGCGCATGCCCAGCTCGCGCTCGGCGAGCTCGAGGATGCCCGCCCGCGTGATTCCCTCGAGGATGTCGTTGTCCACGCCCGGCGTGACGAGCTGGCCGCGCCGGACCAGGAACAGGTTCTCCGCGCTTCCCTCCGCCACCTTGCCCGCCTGGGTGAGCACGATCGCCTCGTCGAAGCCGTTGAGCACGGCCTCGCTCTTGGCCATGGCCGGGTTGACATACGACCCGACCACCTTGGCCCGCGATGGGATCGACGTGTCGCTCGTCCGGCGCCATGAGACCGTGCCGCAGCGGATGCCGCCGGTCTCGATGTAGTCGCCGAACGGCACGCCCAGGATGTTGACCCGGCAGTCCACGTTGTGCAGCCGCACCCCGATGGACTCAGTGGACTTGTAGATCGTCGTCCGGATATAGATGTCCTCGCGGTAGCCGTTGCGCCGGACCAGCTCCAGTGTGCGGTCCATGAGCGAGTCCACGGTCTCGCCGTGGTCCATCAGCAGGACCTTGGCGGAGTCCGCGATGCGCTCGTAGTGCTCCCGCAGCTTGAGCAGGAACAGCTGGCCCTGGTCCTCGTTCCAGTAGCCGCGGATACCCTCGAACACCGCGGTCCCGTACATGAACGCATGGGTCATGACACCGACCTTGGCGTCGGCCAGCGGTACCCAATCGCCCTCGAACCAGCACACGACGTCCGCGGCGGGTCGCGCCGCGGGACGAGCAGGGGCGGTGGCCGGGTCGCCCTCGAGGGGCTTCTGGGTCAGCATGCGCGGCAGTATACGGACCCCCCGGACCGGGAGGACGAGGGTCAGGGGCGCAGGTGCTGCGGCGCGTACGGGAGCAGCGCGACGTGCCGTGCGCGCTTGAGCGCGACCGACAGCTCCCGCTGGTGCTGGGCACAGGTCCCCGTCTTGCGGCGCGGCTCGATCTTGGCGCGCTCGGACAGGTACCGACGGAGGCGGTTGACCTCCTTGTAGTCGATCTGGACGGTCTTGTCGGCGCAGAAGCTGCACACCTTGCGGCGGCGGCGATCGCGATAGAAGTCCTCGCGCTTGCTGCGGGAGGCGGATCGGGCAGGGGGCATCTCAGTGATCCTCGTGAACGGTCGGTTCGGTGATGGCGTCGGTGGGCGGGACCGGTGCCCTAGAAGGGCAGGTCATCGAAGTCGTCCTCGCCGCCGGAGCCCTGGGGCCGGGACTGGCCGGAGCCGCCCGGTTCGGGCCGGTCGCCACTCGGTTCGGGCCGGTCGCCGCCAGCGGGGCGATCGTCCGGGAAGGGCGCCTCCTCGTCGCGGTCGCGTCGCTCCAGCGAGCTGACCTGGTTGGCGACGAGCTCGGTGGTGTAGCGCTTGTTGCCGGTCTGGTCTTCCCACTGGCGGGTCTGGATCCGACCCTCCACGTAGACCTTGTGACCCTTGCGCAGGCGCTCCGCGGTCCGCTCGGCCTGCTGGCCCCAGACGACGACACGGAACCACTCGGTCTCGGACTGCCACTCACCTTGCTGGTCGCGATAGTTGCGGTTGGTGGCCACCGTGAACTGGGTGACCGCCTGGCCGCTGGGCGTATAGCGCATCTCGGGATCTCGTCCGAGGTTGCCGATGATCATGCACTTGTTGAGCGACACGGTCTGGCCTCCGGGCTGTCAGACGGCTGCGGATGCGGTGATCAGTCGATGGCTGCCGGAGCGGCTTCGCTCTCGGACTCATCGATGACCTCGCCCTCCGGCTCCGGCTCGTCCTCGGGCGGGGCGACATCATCGGCCTCGTCCTCGCGGTCGGAACGGCGGGCGGCCGCAGGGCGCTCGATCTTGACGACCATGTGGCGCATCACCTCTTCGGTGATGTTCAGGCCGTGCTCCATCTCCGCGACGACCTCGGCCGGGGCGTCGAACAGGATGATGTGATACGAGCCCTCGCGGTGGCCATCGATGGGGTATGCCAGACGCCGGCGGCCCCACGGGCTCACCTTGACGATCTGCCCGCCGGCACCGGCCACGGTGCGGGTGGTGCGGTCGATGACCGCCTGTGAGCGGTCATCGGCGACATCGGGCCGGATGACCAGCATCAATTCATAACGACGCACGGGTGAAGAGACTCCTTCCCATGGGATGTGCCCCGCTCGGTGGGTCGCGCCCGACATGGGCACGCGGCGGAGCTGAAAGGACGAGCCGGGAGTATAGCAGCGCCGCCTCGGGACACCCGGACCGACTCCCCGACCGGCATGTCGTTCGGCAGGGGTCCTACCTCACGACGGCACCATCGGACCGATCCGAACCACCCCCCTCCCCTGCTAGCGTGGCGCCAGTGGACCCCTCCGATCGCCAGGTGCGCATCATCCTCGTGCTGTCCGCAGAACGCGACGCGGCCAGCATCATCGCCGCGCCGCTGACGGGGCTCGGTCACAAGGTCGTCGCGACCCCCTATGGACCCACCGCGCTCGACCTCGGGCGCAACGCACGCATCGTGGTCGTGGACAACACGCCCGGTGCGGCCTCGACCGATGTCGTCGCTTCGATCAAGTCCCGGCCGGACCTGGCCTCGCTGCCGCTCCTCGCCATCGCTCGCTCGGACACCGTCGAGGAGCGCATCGAGCTGCTGGAGGCTGGTGCCGACGACGTGATGGCGACGCCCATCGACGCCCAGGAGCTCGCCGCTCGCGTGGACGGCTTGCTCCGGCGCGCGCAGGTGACCACGGCCTCCCAGCTCACGGTCGTCACGCCGGCCACTCGACCGACCGGGCTGCGGCTCCTCGCGTTCTTCGCCGCCAAGGGCGGGGTCGGCTCCACGACCATCGCCGTCAACACTGCCATCTGCCTCGCGGCCCGTGGAGCGCGGACCGTCGCACTCATCGACCTCGACCCCTGGTGGGGCCAGGTCGCCACGCAGCTGGACATGGCGCCCCGTATGAGCGTCGCCGAGCTGGCGCGTGACATGGCCGGTGCCGACGACCTCGAGACGGTGCGGGCCTACGCGCTCCAGCATCCGAGCGGGGTATCGGTGTTCACGTCGCCCATCCGGCCGGACACCTCGACGCCCCCCACGACCGAACAGCTGGAGTGTGTCCTGGACGCCCTCGGCGCCGGCTACGACTATGTCGTCGTGGACGCCGGCTCGGCGCTCGACGAGCGCGCGCAGGTGGTCCTGGGGCGTGCCGACCGGGTGGTCATCTGCGTCACGCCGGATATCCCCGCGGTCCGCGCCACCCGCATGCTCATCGAGCAGCTGGCCGAGTACGAGGCGCCGACCGAACGGCACGTCGTGGTGCTCAACCACATCTTCGCGGCCGAGGTGGTCAAGACCGAGGACCTGCGGCGATCGCTCCAGCTGCCCGTGGACGACGAGATCCCCTACGACCCGATCCTGTTCCTGAAGGCCGCCAACGAGGGGATCCCGGTGGTCATCAGTGCGCCGTCATCGCCGCCCGCACAGGCGTTCCGGCGCCTCGCCGCCACCCTCGTGGGCCCGGTGACCCCGGAGCCCGCGGCTGCGCCGAGCCTCAGGGGCAAGCGACCGCTGCTACGGGGGCTGCTCGGGCGAAGCTAGCCATCGTGTCCCTAGTCGGGCGCCCTGCGGAAGCTGGCCACGACGATGACGAGGATCACGATGACGCCCGTGAGCACCTGGCGCACCCCCTCCCCGATACCGAACGTGTTGAGCATGGCTGCGAGCAGGAAGAGGAAGAGGGACGCGCCCCATAGGCCGGGCACGTTGCCGTAGCCTCCGGTGACGGCAGTGCCACCGATGACCACCACCGCGATCGAGGTCAGCAGGTAGGGGTCGCCCATGTTCAGTGCCGGCCCACCCGAATACGACGCGAGCAGGAACCCGGCGAGGGACGCGAGGATCGCGCTGGACACGTAGGCGACGAAGCGTGTCCGGTCCACCGGGACGCCGGCCAGCCGCGCGGCTCGCGGGTTCTGGCCGATGGCCGTGACCGATCGCCCGTAGCGCGTGCGCTCGAGGACCACGTGCATGACCGCGGCGATCGCGATGACGAGCAACGCCACGAGCGGGATACCGAACACATCGGTGCCCGGGAAGTCGCCCAGCAGCTCGGGTGGCTTGATGCGCAACCCGCGGTTCCACACGATGGCGACCGAGAGGATGATGAAGCTCGACGACAGCGTGGCGATGATGGGCGGGATGCGCAGAAGGCGGATCAGGGCGTAGTTGGCGGTCCCCACCAGGACACCGACCGCGATCGTGAGCGCCAACCCGATGGGGATCATCGCCGGGTCGCCGTCCATCGTCTTGATGGAGATGGTGGCGGCCAGGACCATCGTGGTCGGGATGGACAGGTCGACGTTGCCCGGTCCGAGCGTGATGACGTACATCTGGCCGATGCCGACGAGGGTGAAGAAGCTGCCGAACGTGAGTGCCGCGTTGAGCAGCCCCACGGTGGCCTGGCCACCCGTGGTGATGACGGTCGCGAGCCACACGAGCACCGCGGCCACGTAGGCCCAGATCCAGGGCTTGGCCATCAGGCTCCGCAGGAGCGGGCGCACGCTCGTCATCGTCGGTGGCCTCCCCGCTCCACGAGCATTCGCAGCGCCAGGACCGCGATCAGTACGACCCCTTGCGCACCGATCTGCCAGTCGGGCGGGAGCTTCAGGAACGTCAGCAGCGAGTTCACGAGCAGGAGGGTGGCGGCGCCCATGATGGCGCCGACCGGGGAGACGCGACCGCCCACGAACTCACCCCCACCGAGGATGACGGCGGCGATCGAGAGCAGCGTGTAGCGCTCGCCGAACCGGGCGTCGGCCGCGCCACTCAGGCCGAGGAGGGCCAGGCCGGCCAGCACTCCGCAGATGCCCGCCAGGACGTACATCGTCACCTTTGCGCGCAGCAGCGACCAGCCCGCCCGCTCGACGGCACGGGCGTTGCCACCCACGCCGCGCAGCACCGCGCCATACGGCGTCCACATGAGCCCGACGTGCGCGACGAGCGCGATGGCAACGAGCGCGAGGATGGGGAACGGGATGATCTCGGGCTTGAGAGTCATCAGTCCTCGCAGCCACTCCGGCGCGCTACCGCCGGGCGTGGGCAGGAGGGTGATGGCCAGACCGAGCCACACGAAGGACATCCCCAGGGTCACGACGATCGATGGCAGGCGCCGGACATGGATGAGCGCGCCCAGGGCACCGTAGGCCGCGATGCAGCCGAGCAACGCGAGGGTACCGACG
>JBEVIK010000271.1:0-3901 GCA_040510715.1 Candidatus Limnocylindrales bacterium | reverse complement strand
GTGGGCCTCGTCGAGCACCTTCGCGGCCACCGCGATGGCATCGTCATCCCGGAGCACGATGGGGTCGCGGGTCATGGCGTCGCCGACGGCCATGGCCGGCCGAGGGAGGGTGGTCGCGATCTCGTTCATCGTCCGGTCTCCACCAGGCTCCGCGGGGAAGCGCTCATCCCGTGCGCCCCCCCGCGCAGCCGCTTCTCCACGTCGGTGAGCGGGTCTGCGGCGGTCGCTGCCGGGGAGGATGCGGCGACCGCCGCCGTGACGTCGAGGAGCGACTCCCAGGCGTCACGTATCAGTGCGAGGTTTGCCTCGACCACGGCACCACCTCGCTTGCCGAAGTAGTGCCCGAGGACACCTCGAAGTGTCTCGAACATCGCCTCGGGGTCGAGCCCGAGGCGGGCCGCGAATGGCGCGACGCGCAGGAACACGCCCACGAGGGCGATGCCCTGCATCCGGACGACCAGATCGGCCCTCGGCGCGTGCCGTCGGGCGAGCTCCGCGGTGTCGAGCGCTACGACGCGGATGCCGCGTGCCACGACCTCCGCGCGTGCCGCCACCGGGAGCGAGCCCCACACGGCCTCGGCGGTCGGCAGGCCACTGTTGAGGAACACCGTGCCGCCATCCACGAGGCCATCGAGCGGCCGCGCGAAGGCGAACGCCGAGACGTCGTGGACCGGGACGAACTCGACCTGCACCAGCTCCGCGTGCTGGCGGATGGGCGCGTCGGCGATGGTCAGGTAGTAGGTGGTCGGCAGGCCCTTCTTCTCGGACCCGTACCTGGGGTAGGCCTGGACCTGGAGCCCGAACAGCTCGCCACACAGCGTGGCGACCAGCTTGTTGGTGGTCACGGAGCCGAAGCCGCCGACCGAGTGGCCGCGCACGCTCCATGCCCCTGCCGGGCGCACCGCCACGGGCTCGGGCTCGAGCGCCAGCGGGTGGCGCAGGCCGACGATCACGAAGGGACGCCGGTTCCGCGCCTCCGGATCGGCCGCCCACGTGAAGACGGCCGCGATGTCGCCAGCCGCGATGTCGCGGGAACCGAGGCCCGCTGCGACGGACACGACCCGGGGCACCGGCCTGCCCAGCTCGGCGAGTCCGAACAACGCGGCACGGACCTCGCGCGTGAGCGGGTTGTGGGCCGCCAGGGGCTCGTCGGTGCGCTCGACGACCGCGGCGGCGGATGCGAGCCCCAGTGCACCGGCGAGCTCCGAGGCGGGGAAGGGACGGAAGGCCGTGACACCCACCACGCCGACCTTGCGGCCGGCGGCGCGCAGCTGGTCCACGACGCCGATGGCGGTGTCCGCGATGGTGCCCATGGCAACGACGATGGTCTCGGCGTCGTCGGTGCGATAGGAGGCGATGGGCGCGTACCTCCGACCCGTGAGCTCTCCCCACGTGCCCGCCGCTTCGCGGAACACGTCGGGGATGAGCTCGCTGAAGGCACGCTGCCCGATCCGGCCCTTCATGTAGGAGTCCTGGTTCTGGACCACGCCGGTCATGAGCGCTTCGGCAGGGTCGAACAGGTCACGGATGTGGAGCCGCGGGTCGCCCACGAAGTCACGCAGCAGGTCGTCCTCGGGCAACAGCACGTTCTCCAGGGTGTGGGTCGTCAGGAACCCGTCCTGGCACACCAGGAACGGCGTCTGGGTCGCTTCCGCGACCCGTCGCGCGATCGCCGCGAGGTCCGCGGCCTCCTGGGCGTTGCGTGCGAACAGGATCCCCCAGCCGGTGTCCGCGACGGCCATCACGTCGTCATGGCCCACGTGGATGTTGAGCGCCTGGCTGGTCAGGGCACGGGCGCCGACGTGGAACACCACAGGGAGGCGCTTGCCACTGATGACGTGGAGGACCTCTTTCATGAGCACGAGGCCCTGACCAGCCGTGAAGTTCGTCACGCGCCCGCCGGCGAGGGCGAAACCCTCGGCGGCCGACGCCGACGAATGCTCGGATTCGGGTTCCAGGAAGCGCAGGGGGGTGCCCCACAGGTTGCGCCGACCGTCCGCGACCGCGAACTGGTACAGCGTCGCCATCGTCGTGGAGGGCGTGATGGGATAGGCGCAGCATCCCTCCGAGATGCGGGTCTCGACCGATGCGACCGCCTCGGAGCCATCGATGATGACCGGGGTACCGGGGAATGGGACCGTCGTCGTCATGCGCTGAAGTCAAGCGCCCCGGCCGTGTCGATCCATCGGCCATCGGTCACGACCCGGTATGCCGAACGGCCCCCGGGTCACCAGCGAGTCAGCGGATCCGCTGGACCCCCAGCACGCCCGCGAGCTCCCCGAGCGAGCGGATCACGTGGACACCCGCGTCGCGGGCGACCTCCTCGTCCTCCGACCACGCGCCGCCACGGCGGGTCTCCGGCCGGTCGAGCCACACGCCCACGAGCCCGGCCGCCGCGGCGCCCATCGAGTCCACCTCCAGCTCGTCGCCAACGTACGCCGTACGGGCGGGCTCGGTGCCCAGCCGTCGACAAGCCTCTGCGAACGCGCGCGGATCGGGCTTGCCGAAGCCCAGGGTGTCAACGCCCACGAGGACCGGCACGTCACCCAGCCCGGTCTGGGCGAGCTTGGCATCCTGCAGCGCCTGCGCGGCGTTGGTGAGGGCGCCGATGCGCACGCCCGCGGCCCGCAGCTCGTCGATCGTGGCCCGGGCGTCGGCATGGGGCACGAACGACGCCGTGAACGTGCCCCAGAACAGCTCCACCCATTCGGCGTAGCTCGCGTCCTCGAACGGCTCACCGCCGAAGGTCGCCTGGACATCGTCCGCGCGCCGGCGTCGCTGGGTCTCGAAGTCCACCTCGCCGCGCGTGTAGGAGCGGAAGTGCCCGTTGGGGTCGTCGCGCCAGCGGGCGAGCACATCGGCATGCCGCTCGGCGGGCAGCCCGGGCAGCCACACGTCGGCGACCGCGGAGATGGCCCGCGAGAACGCGTACCGGGTGTCGACGAGGGTGTCGTCCACGTCGAACAGGACGCCGTCGACCTGGCGCTCGAGCAGGCCGGCAGGCTGAGAGGTCACCGCCGCATGCTAGCGGCGGTCGCTCACGTGCGGGTCGCGCTCAGCTCGGTGGGGGCCCTCCGGAGCAGCAGGTGCAGCCGTCGGCGACCGCGAAGGCCGCCGAACAGCACGCACGCTCCTGTCCGGCCATCGGCAGCGACCGGGCCGGTCGCGCCAGGTGCTCCTCCAATCGGGCCAGCTCCGCGTCCAGCGCCGCCAGGCTCCGCATCCGCTCCGCCACGTCCGCGCGTCGGGCTGCGATCACCTCCGGGAGATCGTGGCTGGTCTCGTCGCAGTGCCCGCTGTGACACCAGCCGGCGAGGCGCGCCGCGTCCGCGAGCGGGACGCCCAGCCGGCGCAGCTCGGACAGCAGCCGCAGGTGCTCGACATCGCCCTCGGCGTAGTCGCGGTACTCGTTCCCCTTGCGCGTCGCGCGGGGCATCCACCCCGCACGCTCGTAGAACCGGACCGTGTCAGCAGAGACGCCCGCCCGTCGCGCCAGCTCGCTGATCAGCATCCGTGAAGGATGCCCCAGCCGGTGCTCGCGTCAAGGCCCGGGGTAGGCTCGCGTCGCGTTATCCGGCGGCAGTGATGACCCACACTGCTGGCACATCACCGCGTGCGCCGGTCCCGCCGACCGCGATGCCGCCGACCCGATCCGGGAATGCGATGAAGTCCGCCACCGAGCCCACGGTGCTCCCGGGCCCGCGGATACGCTCCCAGTCCACACCGATCCGGCTGGTCCATGCCGCCGGCACCGGCTGCAGGTCCGCGTTCTCGCGCGAGCCGACCGCGATGACCGCACGGTCCACCGAGATGCCCGTGAACTCGCTCTCGCGGGGAGCGGTCGGTGGCAGACGGACCCATCGGCGTCCCGCGTTCGGGGAGTACACGACCACCCCGCGGC
>JBEVIK010000270.1:0-6300 GCA_040510715.1 Candidatus Limnocylindrales bacterium | reverse complement strand
TGGGCATCGCCTGGAGCAGGGAGGGGACCGGCTCGACGAAGCCATCGAACATCGGCCGCAGCCGGGTCGGGTCACCACCGCTCGGGTCGGCCGCGTCGAACGAGCGCAGCTCCGCGTAGCAGTACACCCGGCCGCCACCGATGGCCAGCGCCAGGAACGCGCGGTCGAGCCCGAGGTACCCGTTCCAGCCGTCGATGTCCGGCCGCCCTTCGACCACGAAGCGCCAGCCCTGCTGGCCCACCAGCCGCGGCGCCGGGCCACCGAGGACCGTCTCGCGGACCCACGAGTGGACCCCGTCGGCGCCGATGACCAGGTCGTGGTCGGTGGTGGTGCCGCTCTCGAACGTGGCACGCACCACGTCACCGTCGGTCTCGATGGCGCGGACGTGCGCGGCGAACCTGACCTGCGTCGCGGCCGCACCCTCGGCGAGGATGCCGTGGAGCTCCCGACGGTGCAGCGCGATGGGCGGCGCGACGTCCCGCCACAGGCCGGCCTCGTCGAAGTCGATGAATGTCCGGCCATGCTCGTCGAACAGGCGGCGCCGGCCGACCACCGCGCCCCGCTCACGCACCGCGTCACCGAGCCCCAGCTGGTCGAGGGCCGCGATGCCGTTGCCGGGCAGGAAGACGCCCGCACCCGCGACGCGCCATGCCTCGTCCCGCTCCACGACCTCGCACACGAGGCCGCGCAGGTGGAGCGCCCGCGCCATCGCGAGGCCCGCGATGCCACCACCGATGATGAGGATCCGCATCCTGCCCCTCGTGGCGTCCGTCGGGTCCACGGTGCCGGGCGGGGCGGTCGATGTCAAACCGACGACCTCGGCGTCGTGGCCCGCTCCCGCGCTTCCGGCCACGCCAATGTGTTACATAACTCCCATTATCGGAAGTGCATGGTGTGCGTCGAGCACGCGGAGCCCGCGGCCTCGCCCCGGTCCCCTCCGCCAGCAGCCATCAGTCGAGCATGAGGCGCGAGATCCCCGGTACGGCGTCGAAGCCCACGACGAAGGTGGCGATCTCGGTCACCTGGTTCTGGAGCATCACCGCCGCATGCACCGCGTCGCGCACGCTCAGTCCATCGACCGCGCGCAGGAGCGCGCGCGCCGCGTCGGTATCCGCCAGGGTGACCGGCAGGACGATGGCGCATTGCTGCACGAACAGCTCGTACACCTGGTCGGCGAGATCCGGACGTCCCATGCCCGTGTAGCGGTACAGGATCTCCTGGAGGACCTCGGTGCTCGTACACAGCTCCAGCGTCCCCGAGCGCGCCCGCTGCAGCAGGCGGAGCGCGGGCGCCCGGTTCGGATGGTCGCGTCCCGCGACATACATCGGGATGTTGGAATCGACGAACACCATGTCAGCGTCGCCCGGCGTCGATCTCCGCCAGCATCCGGTCCATGTCCGCCGTGGGTGCCTCGAGGCTCGCGAGCCGGTCGAGTGAGTCGGCTGGCGGTCGTTCCTCGGCCAGCTGGCGCTCGATGGCGCGACGGACCCACGCGCTCGTCGACAGCCGGCCCCGCTGGGCGGCCCGGCGGATGGTCCGCTCCAGCTCCTCGGGGACGATGATCTGGAGGCGACTGCTCATACTCATATACTACCATGAGTAGCGCCACGCTCCGATGGCCCATCGCAGACGGGATGACGCCATACTCGACCCGTGATCGGTGACGGCTTCGAGGGCTTTCGGCCCGAGGCGATCCAGTTCATGGCCGACCTCGCGGCGAACAACGACCGGGCGTGGTTCCAGCCCCGCAAGGCCGACTACGAGCGACTCGTGCGCCTCCCCTTCGAGCGGCTGGTCGAGGCGCTCGCCACCCGCTTCATGGATCGCCGGATGCCCCTGGAGGCCGATGCGCGGCGATCGATCTTCCGGATCCACCGGGACACGCGCTTCTCCAAGGACAAGTCGCCCTACAAGACCCACCAGGCGGCGCGGTTCACGTGGGCCGGCGATGGGGCGATGGCTTCGCAGGCGCACGGCGCCGGCGGCTACTTCCACTTCGAGCCCGGTGCGATGTACGTCGGGGGCGGCATGTACCTGCCCGAGCGTCCGCTCCTGGAGGCGTGGCGACGACGGGTGGTCGAGGAGCCGAAGGTCGTCCACCGCGCCATCGACGACCCGGGGTTCGTGGCCGCCTTCGGGCATGTCTCGACGCACGACCCGTTCATGCGGGTCCCGGCCGGGTATCCCGCCGACCATCCCGATGCGGAGCTGCTCCGGATGCGCGACATCGTGTTCGGGCGACCGCTCTCGGACGACGAGGTCCTCTCCCCCGCCCTGCCCGACACCATCGCGGACGGGCTGCACGCCGCGATGCCCGTGCTCCGGATGCTCGCCTCGCTCGAGCCCTGACCCATCGCGGCCGAGGGCCGGGTATCCTCGGGCACGGATGACCAGGGACACGCGAGCCACCGCCTGATCGTGTCCCGGACCATCCGTCTGCGCCCCTGGCAGCACGCCGCGCTCGCTCGCTACCAGGCCACCATGCGCCCCGACTTCCTCGCGGTCGCGACACCCGGCGCCGGCAAGACCACCTTCGCGCTCGCCGCTCTCCGGACCGCCCTCGCGGACCGACCGGCGCAGGTCGTCGTCGTCGCTCCCACGGCACACCTCAAGGTCCAGTGGACGCATGCCGCGGGCCGTCTCGGGCTGCATCTCGATCCACGCTGGACACCCGACGCGGGGACGCTCCCCGGGGACATGCACGGCGTGGTCACGAGCTACCAGCAGGTCGCGGCGAGCGCGGCCGCGCTGGCTCCCCTGGCGCGCGGCGCCTACGTGGTCCTCGATGAGATCCACCATGCCGGCGACGACCGGGCGTGGGGCGAGTCCCTGCGCGTGGCATTCGGGGCCTCGGCGCGGCGGCTCTCGCTGTCCGGCACGCCCTTCCGCTCCGACACGCGGGCGATCCCGTTCGTGCGCTACGAGGCGCTCGAGGCGGTGCCCGACTACGAGTACGGCTACGGCGATGCCCTGCGCGACGGTCGGGTGGTGCGGCCCATCTACTTCCCGCGCACCGGTGGCCAGATGGAGTGGCAGGCACCCGATGGCGAGGTGCACGAGGCGACCTTCGACGACCCGCTGACGAGCCAGCTCGCCAACCAGCGACTCCGGACCGCGCTCTCGGTGGACGGCGACTGGATGCCCACCGTCCTGGCAGAGGCGGTCGATCGCCTCGATGACATCCGGCGTGCCCAGCCCGACGCAGGCGGGCTCGTCATCGCCACCGACCAGGACCACGCCCGCGCCGTCGCGGAGCTGCTGGAACGGCGATCGCGCCAGCGCACGGTCCTGGTGACCTCGGATGACCCGGAGTCCTCCGAGCGCATCGCGCGCTTCGCCGCAGGCGACGACCCATGGCTGGTGGCGGTGCGCATGGTCTCGGAGGGCGTGGACATCCCCCGACTGCGGGTCGGCGTGTATGCCACGGTCACCACGACCGACCTGTTCTTCCGACAGGCGGTCGGGCGCTTCGTGCGCTGGGTGCCGGGCATCCGCGACCAGCGGGCGTGGCTGTACATCCCCGACGACCCCCGGCTCCGGCTGCGTGCCACGACCATCGCGGAGCTTCGGCGGCACTCCCTGCGACGCGACGCGCGATGGGACGGACCTGCCGATCCGGACACCCAGCGACATCCGCCCGAGCCGTTCGACCGCGGCGCGCAGCAGCTGTCGATGTTCGAGGCGCTCTCCGCCACGCCGACCGCGGGCTCCTCGGGGTGGCAGCCGTGGCTCGAGGAGCTGCCCGGTGACTGGGAGGACGACGTCGACGCCACCATCGAGGTGGACCTCGCGCCCCCGCCCCCGGTGCTGGGCCGAGATGCCCCTTCCCCGCCGGGCATGACCCGGCGCCAGGCCAAGGACGCGTTGCGCCTGGCCAACACGAACGGGGTGCGGGACATCGCACGCGTGACAGGCCTGTCCCACGCGGCCATCAACGGGCGGCTCAATCGTGCGGTGGGGATCCGGAGCATCGACGGCGCCACCGCGGAGCAGCTGGAAGCGAGGCTCCAGGCTGCCGACCGCTGGTTCGAGCGCGAGTCGGGCGGCTGATCCCCCGGGAACGCCGCCGCGACGCCGGGCTACCCCTGGGCCGCCTCGACCATGGGCTTGACCACGCCCACCAGCGTCTCGAGCGTCTCGTGGTCGTACGGCGCGGGGAGCTCGCAGATGAAGGTCCGGAACCCGACGCGGGCGTAGCCGGTCATGATCTCGGCGAGGCGCTCGGGGGTGCCGGTCCAGAACGTGTGGTCGTCCTCGATGGACGCCCTGGTCAGGTGGTTGTTGGCGAGCAGCACGTCGACTGCGCGCTCGGCGTCGGCCTGGGTGCGCCGGATGGTGATCTTGCAGCCCACCGTCCGCTCGATCGTCTCGGGGTCACGCCCCACCTCCGCGCACAACGCGCGCAATGTCGCGTCGCGCTCCTGGAGCTCGGCCGGTGAGCCGAAGGCGTTCCACATCTCGGCGTATCGCGCCACCACGGGCAGCGTCTTCCGGGGCCCGGATCCGCCGATCATGATGGGCAGGCGGGGCTGCACCGTGGGCGGCAGGAAGCGCAGGTCCGAGAAGGCGTACGTCCCACCGGGCTCGCTGTTCACGGTGCGCCCGTCGAGCATGTCCCGGATGGCCGGGACGGCCTCGGCGAGGCGGTCGAGGCGCTCCCCGAAGCCGCTCCCGAAGTCGAGCCCGAACGCGGTGTGCTCGGTCTCGAACCAGGCACCGCCGAGCCCCATGATCGCCCGGCCGCCACTGACATGGTCGAGCGTGAGCACGCTGCGCGCCACGACGCCGGGATTGCGGAACGTGTTGGCACCCACCAGCAGGCCCAGCTTGGCGCGCTTGGTGGCCACGCCCAGCGCGCCGAGCGCGACATAGCCCTCCCAGATCGGCTGATCGGTGTCGCCGAAGATGGGCAGCAGGTGGTCCCAGGTCCAGATGTGGTCGAAGCCGAGCGTATCCGCGCGCTGCGCGGCCGCCAGGAACGAGGGCCAGTCCGACGCCTGGCTCCACAGGCACACGCCGAGCGAGATGGGGCTGGTCATGCGACGGCTTCCTCCTGGTGGTCGTCGAGGCAGCGGGTCGCGGTCATTTGACAGCGCCGCTCGTGAGCCCCGACACGTAGTAGCGCTGGAGCAGCAGGTAGAACAGGATGCACGGGATCATCGAGATGACGATGCCGGCCTGGAGCATCCCCCAGTCCGTGCCGCCCAGGCTGGTCTCTGTCCGGGCAGCGGCGAGGACCACGGGCAGCGTGAACGAATCCGCCTTGCTCATCAGCACGATCGCGCCCAGGAACTCGTTCCACGACGTGATGAACGCGAACAGCGCGACGGTCACGATGGCGGGCACGATCGCGGGCAGCAGCACGCGGCGCAGCACGGCGAAGGTCCCTCCCCCATCGATCACGGCCGCCTCCTCCAGCTCGCGTGGGACCGCTTCGAAGCTGTTGCGCATGATGTACAGGCTGAACGGGAGCTGGATGGCGGTGTGGAGGATGGCCAGGCCGACCATGGAGTTGGTGAGCTTGAACGACACGTCGATCGGCCCGAGCTCGGCGCTGAACCCCTGGGCGAACAGCAGGAAGATGGGTGTCAGCAACGCCTGGTACGGGATGATGAGCGACATCAGCAGGAACAGGAACAGGATCTCCTTGCCGGGCACCGGCAGCCGTGCCAGCGCGAACCCGGCCGGGATCGTCAGACCCAGGGTGAACACGATGGCGAGCAGCGCGGTCCCCAGGCTGTTCATGACATAGGTCGGCAGGCCGAACTGGTACTCCCACAGCCGCTGGTAGCTGTCGAGGCTGATCTCGGTCGGGAGCCACGTCGGCGGCGATGCCGCGGCCTCGCCCGTCGTCTTCAGCGACTGGAGCACCGACAGGATGATGGGCACCACCATGATCGCGCACAGGGCGACGCAGACCGCGCCGAGCAGGTAGCGATCGCGGCCCTCGAACACGCGGGCGCGGAGCCGCCTCGACCGCACGAGATCCGTGGACGGCGTGGTGATCGACTCGGCGCTCACCTCAGTCGGCGCTCCGGCGATTCATGATCACCTGGACGACCGTGAACCCGAGGATGATCACGGCGAGGATCATCGACAGGGCCGCGCCGTAGCCGAGGCGCAGGTACGGGAACGAGTTGAGGTAGATGAAGTAGACAGCCGTCGCCGTCTCGTTGAACGGCTGGCCGGCGGTCATCAGGAAGAACTGGTCGAACGCCAGCAGTGACCCGATGACGCTGAGCAGGGTCACCAGCAGGATGGTCCGCTTCGTCAGGGGCACCGTCACGCGGAACGTCCGCT
>JBEVIK010000269.1:0-10278 GCA_040510715.1 Candidatus Limnocylindrales bacterium | reverse complement strand
CGCCGGCACCCTTCTGGTTGTAGAGCGTCTCGCTGAGCTTCTTCTCCTTGACCTCGACGCGCTGGATGTGGCGAAGCAGGCCACTGACCGCCCGATTGCCGGCGGTGCGCTGGAGCGCGAGGGTGCGGCGTCTCGTCAGGCGGTCGCGCCGGGGTGCCTGGTCGACGGGGGAGGCGTCGGGCGCCGATCGCTGGCCTCGAGCGGCGCCGGAGGGGCGCGTGGCGCCGGCAGGCCCGGGACGCTCCAGGTCGATCGCGCTGGTGCGGTCGAACGCGTCCGGGGTCGCGACCACGGCATCCGCATGGTCATGGTTGGGCCCGGCCATGGCGCGACGCTATCAGCCACGCCGAGCGTCGTGAAGGTCCCTTCGGGCAACGCTCGACCGAGGGTCAGCCCCACCGGATCGCCGGCTCGCCGGGCAGCCGGGAAGCTGCCCGCGGCACCGGCGCGTCCTCGGACGGACCGCGGCCGGGGCGGACGGCACGCATCAGTGCGGAGGCGACCCGCCGGAGCACCGATGGTCGGTGGCCGTCACGCCGCCATGCGGCGCGGTGCTCGAACAGGTGCGGCTCGAAGTCCTCGTTCGGGAAGTAGTCGTCGACGCCCAGGTGGTAGATGAGCGGGTACATGGCGGTCCTCACCAGCCCTGGCCGGCCGGATCACCGGCGCAGCGATCGGGCAGTGGGCCCAGCGTCGCGCGTCGGACCCAGAGGTCGGCCGCCGCCCGCAGCCGGCTGACCGACGCGAGCGACCGCGACCACCGGCCCGATCCGGCCGCCGGGACCGGGCGGGCAAAGGGGGTGCCACGGTCGAGGCGGTCGGGGTCGTACCGATCCATCGTCTGCTCGGCCGTCCACTGTGAGAGGAGTGGGTACATGACGTACCTCCGTCGTGCTGATGACAGCATCTTCACGCCATACCGGTCCTCTGGTAAGGTCCGATCCGATGCCACGGAACAGGACCAGTAACGCGCCGGAACTGCTGCTGCCGCTCGACCGCGAGGGCGCCGAGCCGCTCCATCGCCAGCTCGAGCAGGGCATCCGGGAGGCCATCCGGAGCGGCCGCCTGGTCGCCGATGCCGCGCTCCCGTCGAGCCGCCTGCTGTCCGAGCAGCTGCGCGTGTCCCGGGGGGTCGTGGTGGAGGCCTACGAGCAGCTGACCGCCGAGGGATACCTCGCGGCCCGACCGGGCGGGGCCACGACCGTCGCGTGCATCCCGGCGCGCCCGGCCACCCGCCCGACGGTCGCTTCGGAGAACCGCTATCGCTTCGACTTCCGGCCCGGCCGGCCCGACCTCGCCGAGTTCCCGCGCGAGGAGTGGCTGCGATCGATGCGCCGCGCCCTCGACGGCGTTCCCAGCGAGCGGTTCGGGTACCTGGACGGGCGAGGGGTGCCGGAGCTGCGCCACGCCCTGGCGGCGTACCTCGACCGGGTGCGAGGCACCTGCTCCGACCCCGAGGACGTCGTCATCAGCGCCGGCTTCTCGCAGGGTCTCGGCCTCATCGGCCGGGTCCTTCGTGACCTCGGCGTCCGGCGTGTGGCCATGGAGGATCCCTCGAACCCGACGTACCGGCTGATCATGGCCGACCTGGGCATCGAGGCGATCGCCGTGCCCGTGGACGACGATGGGATGCAGGTGGACGCCCTCGGGTCGACCGCGCTGGAGGGGGTCGGTGCCGTGGTGGTCACACCCGCCCACCAGTACCCCGTGGGGTCGGTGCTCACGCCCGACCGACGCTCGGCGCTCGTCGCGTGGGCCCGCCGGACGGGCGGCTACATCGTCGAGGACGACTACGACGCCGAGTACCGCTACGACCGGGAGCCCATCGGCGCCATCCAGGGCCTGGCACCCGAGCGGGTGATCTATGCCGGGACCGCGAGCAAGACGCTGGCGCCCGGGCTGCGCCTGGGCTGGCTCATCGCTCCGGGCGACCTGGTCGGGTCACTCGCCGGCGCGCGCCTGGCGCTGGATTCGGGTGCGCCGGTGCTCGACCAGCTCGCGTTCGCCGACTTCCTCGACCAGGGCGAGCTGGACCGGCACCTGCGCCGGGTACGACCGGTCTACCGGGCGCGTCGGGACGCCCTGCTCGACGCGCTCAGCCGGCACCTGCCGACGCTCGACCCGTGCGGCGCGTCCGCCGGGTTGCACGTGCTGGCATGGCTGCCCGATGGCACCGACGAGCGGGCGGTCGTGGGAGCATCGGTCGGCGCCGGGGTCGGCCTCAACGGCCTCACCCGGCGCTGGTTCGCGCCGGGTGGTCGCAGTGGGCTCATCTTCGGATACGGGGTCATCCCGGAGCGCGACGTGGAGCCTGGCATCCGGCTCCTGGCGGGGGCCATCGCCGGACTGGTCTGAGACAGCCGACCGGGCTCCGTGCTCCGGGATGGCGGCTCAGCTGGGCAGCACCCTGATCCAGGTCTTGCCGCGGGCCGTGGCGCACGCGTCGAACGCGCGCTGTGCATCCACGAGCGGGTGCTCATCGCTGATGACGCGACCCGGTGACACCGCGCCGGTCGTCACGAGCGGGATGGCCCACGCGAAGTCGACCGGATGGTCGTAGGTCAGCGATCCGCGGAGTGTGATCTGGCGCCGCACGATCGTCTCGGCGTCGAGCTTGAAGAGGCGCGGGTCGAGCCCGAGCTCGATGATGGTCGCGCCCACCCGGCTCCGGCGCACGGCCTCCGTGACCGCCTCCGGCGCGCCCGTCGTGTCCACGATGAGGTCGAAGCGCGCGTCGTCCCCCGGCGACAGCGGCGCCGCCCCGAGACGCTCCGCCGCGTACGCCACCCGTGCCTCTTGCAGGTCGGTGATGGCGACCCGGATGCCACGTCGCTGGAGGGCCAGCGTCACGAGCGCACCCTGGGCTCCCGCTCCCATCACGAGCGCAGCCGACGGGACGGCTCCGGCCATGCGACGGACCGCGGTCTCCGCGACGGTCCAAGGCTCCATGCACACGAGATCCTCGGGGTCGCGCGGTTCGACCGGCCACGCGAACGCGTTCGGCACGACCACCTGCTCCGCGAGCGCACCCGGTCGGTTCATGCCCATCGACCGGCGCCGCTCACAGCCGGATGTCCACCCGCGGCCACATGGCTCGCACGACCCGCAGGGGATGTTGGGCTCGACCACGACGAGTTCGCCCACGCGCGCGGCATCGACGCCCCGACCGACCTCGACGATGTCGCCGAACGCCTCGTGGCCCATGACCCAGGGATAGGCCGGCGGGACCCGCTTGCCCCGGAACACCGCGAGGTCCGACCCGCACAACCCGACGCCATGCACCCGGACCCGGACCTCCCCGTCCCCGACCCCGGGTTCTGGCACGTCATCCACCACCACCTCGCCGGGCCGCACCAGAAGCGCGGCTCTCACCGGCCGACCACCGGACGCGGTCGTGGGGCCATCACGACGCCACCGGCACATGCACCGGCGTGAGGAGGCGCCGGGGGTTCTGGACGAGCATCTGGTCGATGATCTCGGGGGCGACCCCACGCGCTCGCAGCGTCGGCAGGATCGACTGGCACAGGTGCTCCATGTGCCAGTCCGGCGCATGCTCGGCGCGCCATGACGGTGGCGTGACGTGGCTGTAGAACGCGGCGTCGTGGGACAGCACGATCCGGTCCGCATACCCGGCCCCGATGAGCGTGACCAACGTCTCGATGCGCTCGTGGTCCGAGCCGGCGTGGGCCATGCCGAAGCGGTCGAAGCCGACCAGCGAGCCCCGGTCCATGAGCCTGACCAGATAGGCCACGTCCCCGGAGTCGCCCGCGTGGCCGATGACGATCCGGTCGGCTGGGACGCCAAGGTCCAGCAGCCATGCCTGCTGGTCGAGGCCGTTGCGCAGGCCCGGTTCGGAGTGGGTCGTGATGGGGACGCCGGTCCGCGAATGGGCGAGTGCTGCCGCCGTCATCACCTGCCGGACACCCTCGGTCATACCCGCGTCCCCGGACATCACCTTGACCATCCCGGCGCGCACGCCGGTGCCGGCGATGCCCGCCTCGATGTCTCGCAGGAACATCTCAGCGAGGGGCTCCGGTCCACCCACCAGCCTGTCGGGTCCTCGCGCCCGGAAATGGAGCGGCAGAGTGTCCGGTGAATAGAGCCCTGTCGCGGCGATCAGGTTGACGGGGACCCGCTCCGCGACGGCGAGCACGAGGCGCACATCCCGCCCCAGGCCTGGCACGGTGAGGTCCACCACGGTCCGGACCCCCTGCTCGTGGAGCCTCGTCAGCCCCCGGACCGCGCGCCCGATCGCCTCGTCTTCGTCCCACTCGAGTCCCGTCAGGTTCCGCTCGAGCTCGTGGTCCCGCACGAAGATGTGCTCGTGCACGAGGGTCACGCCGAGCGCGTCGGGCTCGATCGATCCCCGGTAGGTGCTGATCACGCGCGCGACGGAGCCTGCCGCGCGGTGGCCGGAGCGCTCACGCCGAGCTCCTGCAGGCTGCCGAGCACCCGCTCGGTGTCCGCGCCGAGGGGTGGCGCGAGTGGTGGCACGCGACCGGGTGTCCGGGACAGGCGGGGGCTGACGCCCGGCACCAGGAGCGGCCGCTGCAGCCTCGGGTCCTCCACCGCGACCACCATATCGCGGGCGCGGAACTGCGGGTCTTCCACGATGTCGGCGATGGAGTTGATGCGGCTCACCGGGATGTGCCGCCGCCGCAGCGCCGCGACGACAGCGGTGCTGCTCCGGGTGCGCGTCCATCCGCCGATCGCCTCATCGAGCTCCCCGGCCCGGCTCACACGACCCCGGTCGGTGCCGAGCTCCGGATCGTCGGCGAGGTCAACCCGTCCGATGGCACGGAACAGCGCCACCGCGAGCCTGGTGGTGTTCGCGGCGATGCACACCTCAGCGCCATCGGCACAGGGATACGCGTTGGTGGGTGCCGAGTTGTGGGCGATGTTCCCGGTCCGCTCGCGCACCACCCCGAAATAGGCGTACTCGGGCAGGATCGACTCCAGCATCGCGAACAGGGACTCCGTGAGCGCGACATCGACCACCTGTCCACGACCGGACCGCTCACGCTCGTGGAGGGCGATGAATGCGCCCACCAGGGCGTGGAGTGACGCGATCGAGTCGCCCAGGCTGAGGCCCACGCGGGTGGGTGGTCCGTCTGGCTGGCCCGTGATGTAGCGCAGTCCGCCCGCCGCCTCGGCGATCGTGCCGAACCCCGGCTGGTCGCGCAGCGGCCCCGTCTGCCCGTACCCGGAGATGCGCACGACGATGAGCCTCGGGTTCGCCTCGAGGAGCGCCTCGGGGTCGAGACCCCAGGCCTCGAGCCGGCCGGGCCGGAAGTTCTCGATCACGAGGTCGCTCGACATCGCCAGCTTCCGCACGAGCGCCTGGTCGCGGGGGTCGTGGAGGTCGGCCGCGACCGACCGCTTGCCACGTGACTGGACCAGGTGCCACAGGGACTCCCCCGTCTCGATGCCGCGTCCCCACCGCCGGAGCGGATCGCCCGAACCCGGCTGCTCGACCTTGATGACCTCGGCGCCGAAGTCCGCGAGGTACCGCCCGGCGAACGGCCCCGCGATGAGCGTGCCGAGCTCGAGGACGCGCAGGTCCGACAGCGGGCCACGCGCCTGCTGTCCCATGGTTGATGGTTCGCGTCCCACATCGCTGGACATCGCGGCCACGGTATCGGGAGCCGGGCCGACGGGTCAAGCGACATCTCGAGCGAGACGCGCGTCACCGGGAGCGGTACCCTCCCGCTCCCAGTCCGGCCTTGTCGCGCATCCCACTTGACCCTCGACCGCAGTCCCGTAAGATAGGCCAGTGTCCAGCGAGATGGGACACGAGACAAGGCCACGTCCACCAGACCTGAGGAGGAACGACATGAGGACACCGGTCCGGGTACGTCTCGCCGCGGTGACGACACTCGTCGCGCTCGTCGGCGGCAGCAGCGTGGTCGCGGCCCAGAGCCCGTCGGCGGCTGCTCCCGCGGGCTCGCAGGCGGCGGTCAGCATCACGCTCGCGCACAGCTACCAGGATGCCCAGCCACAGCACGCATGCGGCGCCCAGGTCATCGCCGACTCGGTGGCGGGTTCCGGCACCGGCCTCGGCGTCGAGATCTTCGGTGCCAGCCAGCTGGGCGGCGATGCCGACCGCATCACCTCCGTCGCCGCGGGCGACATCGATATGGACATCCAGGGCGCGTCCGCCCTGAGCGCGCTGTACGCGCCGATGAGCGTGGTGGACGGTGCGTTCGTGTTCGATGACGCGGAGCACCTCAAGCGCTTCTTCACCGACGATGCCTCCGCGGCGCTCAAGGACGGGTTCCTGGGCGCCACCGGTGTCCGCATCCTCGGCGCCTGGTCGGCGGGGGCACGTCAGTTCACGGCCAACAAGCCGATCCGGACGCCGGACGACCTCGTGGGCCTTCGGATGCGCTTCCCGCCATCACCCCAGTTCCTGATGAACGCCGCGGCGATGGGCGCCGACCCGGTCGAGGTGGCCTTCGAGGAGCTCTACCTGGCGCTCCAGCAGGGCACCGTCGACGGCCAGGAGAACCCCATCACCAACATCGCGGCCAACAACATCCATGAGGTCCAGGACTACATCAGCCTCTCGGGCCATCAGCAGAACTCCAACCTCATCGTCATGAACGAGGCCAAGTGGCAGTCGCTGAGCCCCGAGCAGCAGGCGGCGCTCCAGGCCGCGGTGACGGCGGCCATGGACCAGGTCCCGCAGTGCGTGGCCGAGTTCGAGGCCACGACCCTCGACGACTGGCGTGCCAACGGCCCCATCCAGGTCGTGGAGGACGTCGATCGAGCGGCGTTCCAGACCAAGGCCGAGACCTACCTTCGCGCGAACTTCACCGAGGAGCAGGTCCCGGTGCTGGAAGCCATCCGGTCCGTCGCCGGACAGTAGCCGATCGATCCCGCCCGCAGGCGCTGCGGGCGGGATGTCGACCATGCGGCGCATCAGGCGCGATCGTGCCCGGTGCGCCGCTCGCCATGTCGGACGGATCGCCCAAAGTCGGGAGAGGGACGATGGCCATCGGAGGGAATGCTGCCGGCGATCATGTGCCCGAGCCGGCCGATGAGTCGACGCTGGCCGAGGAGGGCGCCCCGGAGCTGCTGCCCCGGCGTGAGCCGTGGCGGTCCGTGCTGCGGACCATCGGGCTCCTGGAGCGGGTGATCGGCTCGGTGCTCATCGTGGTGATCCTGGTCCTCGTGCTGGTCCAGGTCGCCCAGCGCTATCTGCCGGGCAATGGCTGGCCATGGACGGGCGAGGTGGCCCGGCTCGCCCTGGTGTGGTGCACGTTCATCCTGTCCGGCTACCTGATGGCGCGCGATCGGCACATCGAGATCCAGGTCGTGGACCTCCTCCTCGGACCGCGTGCCCTGGCGCTCGTCAAGTTGATGACCCACGTCGTGGTGCTCGTCACGTGCACCGGGATGGCGTACGCCTGCTACACCCTCATCGCGGGCGATATCGGCCAGCGCACCCCTGCCGCGGAGATCCCGCTGGCCTGGATCTACGTCGTGCCGCTCATCGGCTTCGCGCTGACCGCGCTCCGCGCAGGTCTTGCGATCGGCATCCTCGACGTGCCTGCCATCAAGGGTCGTGAGGTCGCGGCCTGATGGGGGTGCTGCTCCTCGTCCTGCTCATCATCGGCCTGTTCCTGCTGCGCGTGCCCATGGCCTTCGCGATCATGGGACCGTGCCTGCTGTACCTCGTCCTCGAGGGGTACTCCCTGGGCCTGGCGGTCCGACTGGCCTTCGATGGCATCGACAGCTGGCCGCTCCTCGCGGTCCCGCTGTTCATCCTCGTCGGCATCACCGCCACGCGCACCCAGATCGCGGCGCTGCTGTACGACGCGGTGGAGCTCCTCCTGGGGCCCCTGCGGGCAGGCCTCGCGTACGTCAACATCGGCGTCAGCCTGGGCTTCTCGTGGATGAGCGGGGCCGCGCTCGCGGACGCTGCTGGGATCGGGTCCATCGAGGTGGACCACATGCGCAAGAAGGGCTATCCGGCGGAGTTCTCGGTCGGGCTCTCCGCGAGCTCCGCGCTCATCAGTCCCATCATGCCCCCCAGCATCCCTGCGGTCATCTACGCGTCGGTCGCCGCGGTGTCCACCGGTGCCCTGTTCGCGGCAGCCGTGGTGCCGGCGATCCTGATGACCATCGCCTTGGCGATCACGGTCTGGGTCTGGGCGCGCGGCAAGCCCCACCTGAAGGGCGCGCCCTTCGACTGGCCGGCCATCCGACGCGCGTTCATCAAGGCGCTGCCACCCATCGGTGCCCCCATCATCATCCTTGGCGGCATCCTGGGTGGCTACTTCACCCCCACCGAGGCCGCCGGGATCGGGGCCCTGTACATGCTCCTGATCGCCATGGCGTATCGGACCATGACGGCTCGTGACGTGAGCCTCATCTTCCGGGACACGGCCATCGTGAGCGCCCAGATCATGATGATCATCGGCGCGTCCGCGCTCCTCAGCTGGATCCTCGCCCGGGAGCAGGTACCCCAGATGGTGGCGGAGGCGCTGCCTGCGCTCACGGACAACCCGCTCGTGTTCCTGCTCATCGTCAACCTGGTGTTGCTGGGCCTGGGGATGATCCTCGAGCCGACCTCGGCCCTGCTCATCACGACGCCCATCCTGCTCCCGGTGGCGGTCGAGTTCGGTGTCGACCCGCTCCAGTTCGGGGCCATCGTCATCTTCAACCTGATGATCGGGCTGCTCACACCACCCATGGGGGGTGTGTGCTTCGTGCTCAGCTCCGTGACGGGCATACCCCTCATACGCGTCTTCCGAGGCGCCCTCATCTACTTCCCCGCGTTGATCGTGGTCCTCGCGATGATCACCTACGTGCCGGAGCTCACGCTGTGGCTGCCCCGGGCCCTGGGTCTGGACTGACGCGGCTCAGCCCCGTCGGAGCAGTGCGCTGATGTCCTCAGCCGCGAGCAGGAGGTGCGGCCGCACCTGGTCGAACCGCTGGCGCGTCAGGCGGGTCGTGGGGCCCGAGATGCATAGGGCCGCGACCACTCGGCCGGTGGAGTCGTGGATGGTCGTCGCGATGGCTGCAACGTCGTCCTCGCGCTCGCCGATCGACGTCGCCCATCGCTGGCTCCGGATGCGCTCGAGCTGGCGACCGAGGTCGGCTCCAGGCGCGTTCGGGCGGCGATCCGTGTCGTCGATGGCGCGCGCGACCTCGCGGCGCTGGATGTCGTCGTCGGCGAAGGCGAGCAGCACCTTCCCTGCGGCGCCAACGCGGAGCGGCAGTGGTCTGCCCAGCTGGATGAACGGCCGCAGCTCGTGGCGCGCCTCGACCGCGGCGATGCAGATGCGGACATCCTCGTCGCGGATGTACAGGTGGACGCTCTCGCCGGTCTCGTCGCGCAGTCGGCGCATCGTGGGCTCGGCGACCGCACGCAGGTCGAACGTCTCGGCTGCCGCCTCACCCCAGTAGAGCAGCCGGGGTCCCAGCGAGTAGCGGCCGTCATGGGTCCGCCGGACGATGCCCAGCGCCGCCAGCTCGCTCAGCAGTCGATGCGTGGATGACTTGGGCATGGCGAGCCCAGAGCGCACCTGGGCGAGTGTCAGCGGCTCACCCGCCTTGCCGAGGCAGTCGATGAGGTCACCCGCCTTCTCGAGGACGGACATCAGCGGGCCCGCGTGGGGTAGCCGCCACGTTGGCGGCGGTCAGTCGACCGGCGTCCCATGGAACTCACCGAACAGCTCTTCCTCACTCGGTCGGTCCTCGGCGATGGGTCGGCTCACCCACGTCACGTTCATGTAGTGCTTGAGGTGGATGTTCTCACTGGTGATGTTGCCACCCCATGTACCACAGCCGAGGCTCGAGGTCATGGGCATCCCGTTGTCGAACGCCCCGGCGTTCGCCTTGGACTGTGGCTGGCGGACCATGATCCGGCTCACAGGTGCGGTGCGCGCGAGCCGGTCGATGTGATCGTCGTCGAAGGAGTAGATGCCGCACGAGTGACCCTTGCCACCGACCTCGTAGATCGCCTCGACCATGCGCAGGGCCTCGTCGAACCCGGAGTAGCGGAACATCGACACGACCACGCTCAGCTTCTCCGAGCTGAATGCGTTGTGGCGACCGATGTCCACCTGGGGGACCAGGAAGAAGCGCCGGTCCGGCGCGATGCCGAAGCCCGCCCGCGCGGCGATGGCCTGTGCCGAGATGGCGATGGTGTCAGCCGTGCGCCGGCCGTCGGCATCCCACAGCGCCGCCCGCAGGAGCTCGGTCTCGCGGGCGTCGGCGACGTGGGCGCCCTCCGCCACGAGGCAGTCGAGCAACGCGTCGTGGATCGAT
>JBEVIK010000268.1:0-3788 GCA_040510715.1 Candidatus Limnocylindrales bacterium | reverse complement strand
CCGCGTGACGCGCCAGCTCCAGCCGCCGCTGCACCTCCGCCGCGGGGATGTCGAGCGCGTCGAGCGCCTCCCGGTTCGCACGCCATGCACGGACCCGATCGCCGACCTCGGCCAGCAGGTCCCCGTGGCCTCCCGACGCGTCGAGGAGGTCGCGCTGCCGAGCGCTGCCCAGGAGTCGCTGCTGCTCATGCTGGCCGTGGACCGCGACGAGAGGCTCCACGGTGGCGGCCAGGCGCGCCACCGGCACGGTCTCGTCGTCGATGCGCGCGACCGTCCTGCCGGGGGACACCTCGCGCACGCAGATGAGCGGTTCCGCTGACCTCTCACCATCGTCTGCGCCGAGCGGCCGGTCGAACAGGGCCTCCACCTTCGCCGAGCTCGCTCCCGCCCGCACCAGCCCCGCATCGGCACGGCCACCGCTCACCAGCAGGAGCGCGTCGATGAGCAGCGACTTGCCGGCCCCCGTCTCGCCCGTGATGACCGTGAAGCCACCCGCGAGCGGGACGCGCACCCGGTCGATGAGCGCGAGGTCGGTGACCGTGAGCTCGAGCAGCGCCATCCTAGGAGGGCAACAGCTGTGCCTTCTGGCGGAGCAGGTCCCAGAACGGGACCGCGCCGTCCGGCTCGATGAACCGGATGGGAGCCTGCCGCGCGCTCACCCGCACGACGTCCCCCACGTGCAGCGGGACATCGATCCGCCCATCCACCGAGACGAGGCTGTCGAACGCGTCCACGACGCGCACCGTCACCACGTGCGCCGGCCCGACGACGAACGTGCGGACCGCGGTGAGGTACGCGGCGATGGCGCTCACGACGAGGTTGCGCGACGTCGGGTCGAGGATCGGGCCACCCGCGCTGAAGGAATAGCCGGTCGAGCCGGTCGGCGAGCTGACGACGAGGCCGTCGGCGATCCAGGTGGCCACGTGCGACGCATCGACGCTCACCTCGAGCTCCACCACGCGGGCCTGGCCACCGCGCACGACGGCCGCCTCGTTGAGCGCGGCGTAGCTCACGGCACCCTCCTCGGCGCCACCCGGCAGGAGCCGGACGTCGAGCATCATCCTCGGCTCGATGGTCCACCGGCCGGCCACGAGGCCGTCGAGCACCGATTCCATGTCCTCCGACTCGGCCTTGGACAGGAAGCCCACCTTGCCGCTGTTGATGCCCAGGATGGGCACGTCGTGCGCATGGGCGCCCTGTGCCGCGCGCAGGAACGTGCCGTCCCCGCCCAGGACCACGAGGGCGTCCGTCCCCGGCAACAACGGGTCGGCGGCCGCCCGGTCGCCGGCCTCCGCGGACCACGCGTCGATGTCGCGTGAGCGGCACCACTCGAGCGCCCGCCCGCCCAGGGTCACGGCCTGCGTGTTGGTGGGGTTGTACGCGAACCCGATGCGCTTCATCCGGCGCCCGGCACGCGCAGCCACAGGAACGACTCCTGGTTGCCGGAGGGGCCTGCGAGCGGCGCCTCCACCTCGCCCAGGACCTCCAGCCCGAGCCCCAGGGCATGGTGGCGGACGCGCTCGACGGCGCGTGCCCGGAGCGCGGGGTCCCGGACCACCCCGCCGGGCACGTCCTTCGGGGTCAGCTCGAACTGGGGCTTGACCATGGGCAGCAGGTCACCGCCGGGCGCGGTCGCGGTGGCCATGCCCCGCAACAGCCGGGTGAGCGAGATGAACGACACGTCGGCGACCGTGAGCGACACCGGCTCGGGCAGGGTCAGGGGTTCCTCCGCGTCGGGGTCCAGGCGTGCCGCGTGGGTCCGCTCCATCGATACCACTCGGGAATCATCCCGGAGCGAGGCTGCGAGCTGGCCTCGTCCCACGTCCAGAGCATAGACACGCGTCGCGCCCCGTCGCAACAGGCAGTCGGTGAAGCCACCAGTGCTGGCGCCCACGTCGAGGCACGTCCGGCCCGTCGGGTCCACCGCGAAGGCATCGAGCGCCCCCGCGAGCTTCTCGCCGCCCCGCGACACGTAGGGCGGCGCCTCCACCAGCTCCAGCACGGTCGTGGTGGGGTCGACTTGCTCCCCTGGCTTCCGGTCGAGCCGGGCGCCGTCGCCGACGCCCACTCGGACGCGCCCGGCCATGAGCAGGGCCTGGGCCCGGGTGCGACTGGGCGCCAAGCCCCGTTCGGTGATGAGCTGGTCCAGCCGGACACGTGTCGCCACGCCGCGATGGTGCCACGGATGCCCCGTCCCGAGGACGCTGACGGACCCGCTCCGGTCCTTCGTGTGGCCAGCGGCGGACCTACGCGGAGGGGACCCGCGCCTCGATGGTCCCTGCCCGAGGCGCTCCGTCGCCGAGCCGGGCGAGCGCGTCGATGACCTGGGCATGGATGCCGTCCACGTCCAGCCCGATGAGGTGGCGCAGGTCGGAGACCGCACCGTGATCCACGAAGCGGGCGGCCGGGATGCCGATGCGCAGCACGGGCACCGCACGGAGGGCCGGATCCCCGACCCCCTCCCCCTGGAGCAGTTCGAGGATGCCGCTGCCGAAGCCGCCGGGCAGCGCACTCTCCTCGAGCGTCACCACCAACCGCGCGCCCCGTGCGGCGTTCACCACCAGGTCGCGATCGAGGGGCTTCGCCCAGACGGCGTCCACCACGCCGACCGATCGACCCTCGGCTGACAGCCGGTCCGCGACCGCGAGGCCGCGCTGGAGGATGGGCCCGAAGCCGATGAGCACCACGTCCGAGCCCTCGCGGAGCACCTCGCCCTGCCCGACCGGGACCGGGGTCGGATCGACCTCCGGCAGGTCCTGGCCGGGGTCGCGGGGGTAGTGGATGGCCATCGGGTGGGACTGCGAGAACGCCGTCCGCAGCAGGCGCCGGAGCTGCTGCTCGTCCCTCGGTGAGGCGACGAGGAGGTTGGGCAGCTGCCGCTGGGTGGCGAGCGTGAACATCCCCTGGTGGCTCGTGCCGTCCTCGCCCACGAGCCCGGCGCGATCGATGCCGATGACCACGGGGGCGTCGTTCTGGCACACGTCGTGGACGACCTGGTCGAAGGCCCGCTGGAGGAAGGTCGAGTAGAGCGCGATGAAGGGTCGCATGCCGCCCAGCGCCAGACCGGTCGCGAGGGTCATCGCGTGCTGCTCCGCGATGCCCACGTCGTACGTGCGCGTCGGGAACTCGGTCGCGAACTTCGCGACACCGGTACCGGTGGGCATCCCCGCGGTGATGGCGACGACCCGCTCGTCGTCGCGGCCGATGCGCACGAGCTCCTCCGCGAGCACCGTGGTGTAGCTCCGAGGCTTGCGGGCCGCGGCCGCCCGCTGCTCGACGGACGGCGTCGCATCGCCGTCGCTGGGTGCCCCGCCGTTCGCCTTGCCGACCGCCATGGGCGGCAGTGCTGCGCCGTGGAACGAGACCTTGTCGGACTCCGCCGGCCGGTAGCCACGTCCCTTGCGGGTCCGCACATGGAGCAGCACCGGCCGCTCCATGTCCGTGAACGACCGCTGGATGGTCCGCTCGAGATGCGCCAGGTCGTGCCCGTCCACCGGGCCGACATACGTGATGCCGAGGTCCTCGAACAGGCGCCCCGGTTGCGCGAAGTCCACGACCGCGGCTCGCAGCCGCAGGGACCACTCGTGGATGGTCGGGCCGACGTGCGGGATGCGCTTGACGGTGTCGTCGTAGGCGCGTCGCGAGCCACGCCACGTCCGCGACAGCTTGATGCGCGACAGGTAGCGGCTCATCGCGCCGACCGTGGGCGAGATGCTCATCTCGTTGTCGTTGAGCACGATGAGCATCCGGGTGCCCCGCTCCCCGACGTCGTTGAGCGCCTCGAACGA
>JBEVIK010000267.1:0-3165 GCA_040510715.1 Candidatus Limnocylindrales bacterium | reverse complement strand
CCATCCACCAGGCGGACCTCGTGGTCGCCAATGGTGCCCATCTCGAGGCCGCCATCGACGAGGTGCTGGACGAGGTCGCCGCGAGCGGCGTGCCCGTCGTCCGGGCGACCGACCACATCACCCTCCGGGCGCTCGACGACGACGCCCACGAGCAGGAGGACCCGAGCGCGCCGGATGGCCAGGACGACGGCGCCCTCGATCCACACTTCTGGACCGACCCGCTGTCGATGCGTGACGTGGTCGTGGCGCTGGGGCCGGTCGTCGCCAGCCTGGGGATGGACGTCGGGGTCCGCCAGGCCGACCTGGTGGCTCGACTCGAGGCGCTCGACGCGGAGGTCCGCACCATCCTCGAGGTCGTGCCCACCGAGCGCCGGAAGCTGGTCACGGGGCACGAGTCGATGGGGTACTTCGCCGGTCGCTACGGCTTCGAGCTCATCGGGGCGGTCATCCCGGGCCTCTCCTCGCAGGGCGAGGTCTCGGCCAGCCAGCTCGCCCGGATCTCCGAGATCATCCGCGAGCAGGCGGTGCCGGCCATCTTCGCCGAGATCGGCACGCCCCAGGCGGTGGTGGACGCGATCGCGAGCGAGACCGGGGTCCGGGTCGTGCCGCTGCCCAGCCATACGCTCCCTGCGGACGGCTCCTACCTCACGTTCGTCCGGGACATCGCGACCACGGTCGCCGGCGCGCTCGGCTAGGCCACGATCCATGGGACCGCTCGTCGATCCGTTCCTCGACAACGGGTTCATGCTGCGAGCGCTGCTCGCCGGGATCCTGGTATCGGTCGCGTGCTCGGTCGTGGGCACCTTCGTGGTGCTGCGAGGACTCGCGTTCATCGGTGACGCGCTCGCCCACGGGGTGCTGCCGGGCATCGCCGCCGCGCTGCTCATCGGCCTGCCCGGCATCGTGGGAGCCGCCGCGGGGGCGCTCGCGATGATCGGTGGCGTGACCCTCATCACGAGCCGGTCGCGACTCTCATCGGACACCGCCATCGGCCTGCTGTTCGTGTCCATGCTGGCCCTGGGCGTGGTCATCGTGTCCCGCTCGAGCACCTTCACGGGCGACCTCGTGACCATCCTGTTCGGGCAGGTCCTGGGCACGAGCGTCCAGTCGCTGGTCATCCAGGGTGTGGCCACCGCCATCGTGGTCGCGGTCGCGCTGGTGTGTGCTCGGCCGTTCCTGCTGCTCAGCTTCGACCCCGAGCAGGCCGACGTGTCCGGGTTCCCGTCGCGCCGGTACCACGCGATCATGCTGCTGCTGGTCGCTCTGACCGTGGTCGTGTCGTTCCAGACCGTGGGCACGCTGCTCGTCTTCGGCATGCTCATCGCGCCCGCCAGCACCGGCGCCCTCGTCGCCCACCGCGTGAGCTCGATGATGGTCATCGCCTGTGCCGTGGGCGTCACCAGCAGCTACCTCGGGCTGCTCGCCAGCTACTGGTGGGACATCGCGGGTGGTGCGGCGATGGTGCTCGCCGCGACGCTCATGTTCTTCGTCGTGTTCGTGCTGGTCTCGCTGCGCGCGTCGCGGGCGGGCGCCCGATCCGCACCTGCCGCGGCCGGGTCCGAAGGATGACGATGCTGGAGGATCCGGTGGTGGGCGCTGGCGTCGAGGCGGCCGTGACGGCAGCGGCGCTGGCGATCGGCTACCCCGGCGACGTGGTGGTCGAGAGCATCGACCTGACCATCCGGGCGGGCACCTCGCTGGCCCTGGTGGGCACCAACGGCTCGGGCAAGTCCACGCTGTTGCGCACGCTCGTCGGGCTGTTGCGACCGGTGCGTGGCTCGCTCGCCGTCCTGGGTGGCCCTCCGGGTTCGGCGCCGACGCGTGTCGCGTATCTCGCCCAGACCCGGAGCGCGAGCTTCATCCTGCCGCTCCAGGCCATCGACGTGGTGCGCATGGCGCGGTTCGCCCATCTCGGGCTGCTGGGCAGGATGACCTCCGCCGACCACGACAGGGTCCAGCGGGCGATGGCCGCCATGGGCGTCGAGCACCTCGCCCGCACGCCCCTGCGGGACCTGTCGGGCGGTCAGCGCCAGCGGGTGTACCTCGCGCAGGTCCTGGCCCACGAGGCGGACCTCATCCTGCTCGACGAGCCCAATGCCGGCCTCGATGCGGCGGGGCTCGAGCGCTACCAGCAGGCGTTCGGGGCCGAGCTGCACCGTGGTGCGGCGCTGGTCACCGCCACCCACGACATCGCCGAGGCGATCGAGTACGACCAGGTGCTGCTGCTCGCGCGCCGCGTGGTGGCCCTGGGACCGGGCGAGGAGGTGCTGACACCCGATCGGCTGATGGAGACGTTCGGGATCCTCATCCGCGACCGCCACGCGGAGCATCGGGGGCGGTTCACGGTCGCGGAGCGCGGCCACGGCGCGCCGCAGGTCATCCAGATCGAGGACCGGAAGGGCTGATCCTGCCCGCGTGACCCGGCGTCCGCTCAGGGCGACCGGTCAGTGCTCGTCGTAGTGGTCGCCGTGGACCGCATGGAGGTGCTCGCCGTGCCGGTAGTCGGTGTGGCCGGCATGCGTCGTCAGCGCGTGGCCGCAGGTGGGTCCGTGGACGTGCATGTGGCAGCCATGCGGCAGGTGGATCGGGTCGCCGGACGCGGGACCCTCGTCGACATGGTCGCCGTCGGGATGGTGGAGATGCCCGTCGTGGAGGAAGTCGAGATGGTCGTCGTGGACGACCTGCGCATGCCCGCACCAGCGGTCGTGCAGGTGGACATGCGAGGGATGCGCGTCGTGGTCCTGGTCGGCTGACCGGGTGGGGTCGGGGGTCATGGGCGACGCCATGGTGGCACGACCCGGGTGATGCCGCACCAGCGCGGCCTGCTAGGCTCCCGCGTGGCGATGGGGTCCGCCCGATCCGAACCGCCCCGCCCACGGGGCTGATGACTCCTGCAGCATGTCCGAGCCTGCGCAGGAGGTCGCCCATGACCCTCGTCGAGATCGCCGTCGGTGGCGCCGCGGGCGCGGTCGCTCGCTACCTGGTCGATGGCTGGGTGTCGCAACGCACGGGAGGCTCGTTCCCGCTCGGCACCCTCGTGGTCAACCTCACCGGAACGTTCCTGCTGGGGCTGCTCGCCGCGCTCGCCATCGAGCGGTCGGTGCTGCCCGCCGTCATCCGCCCGGCGCTCATGATCGGCTTCCTGGGCGCCTACACCACCTTCTC
>JBEVIK010000266.1:0-8550 GCA_040510715.1 Candidatus Limnocylindrales bacterium | reverse complement strand
CGTTCCGAGACCGTGGACGACGAGGAGGGCGCGGTCCACGCGGCGGTGCGCATCGGCTTCCCGGTGGTCGTCAAGCCGCTCGACGGCAACCACGGCCGCGGCGTGTGCCTCGACCTGCGCTCCGAGGAGGATGTCCGGAAGGCGTTCCCTGTGGCGCTGCGCGAGAGCCGCGGCGGCGACGTGGTCGTGGAGACCTACGTCCACGGTGCCGACCACCGGGTGCTGGTCATCGGCGGGCGGATGGTCGCGGTCGCGGAGCGCGTGCCCGCGGGTGTCACCGGGGACGGCGAGCACACCATCGCGGAGCTCGTGGACATCGCGAACGCCGATCCGCGCCGCGGGTTCGGCCATGAGCGGGTGCTCACCCGCATCGCGGTGGACGAGGCCGCCATCCAGCTCGTCGAGAAGCAGGGCTACCGCATGGACGCGGTGCCGCGGGACGGGACACGCGTCCAGCTCGCGCTCACGGGCAACATGTCCACCGGCGGCACGGCCATCGACCGGACCATGGAAGCCCACCCGGACAACGTGGAGATCGCCGAGACCGCGGCACAGATCGTCGGGCTCGACGTGGCCGGCATCGACTTCATCTGCCCGGACATCGCCACGCCTGTCCGCGAGACGGGCGGCGGGATCGTCGAGGTCAACGCCGCGCCCGGGTTCCGGATGCACACCAACCCGACCGAGGGTGAGCCGCAGTACGTCGCCAAACCGGTCATCGACCTGCTGTTCGCACCAGGCACGCCCGCCCGGATCCCGATCATCGGCGTCACCGGCACGAACGGCAAGACGACCACCGTGCGCATGATCGCCCATGTCCTCAAGCTCATGGGCCGGCGCGTGGGCATGACCTCGACCGACGGCATCGTCATCGACGGTCGCCTGACCCGGAAGGGCGACATGTCCGGGCCCCGGAGCGCCCGGACGGTGCTCCAGAACCCGACCGTGGACACCGCGGTCTTCGAGGTCGCCCGGGGCGGCATCCTGCGCGAGGGCCTGGGCTACGACCGCAACGACATCGCGGTCGTCACGAACATCAGCGAGGACCACCTCGGCCTCGGCGGCGTGGACACGCTGGCGGGGCTCGCCGCCGTCAAGGGCGTGCTGGTGGATGCCGTGCCCCGTGACGGCGCGGCGGTGCTCAACGCGGATGACCCGCTGGTCGCGCGCATGGCGCGCCGGTGCGACGGCCGGATCATCTACTTCACGATGCAGACCCGGAAGGGCGAGGACGGCTTCGACCGGGTCGATGGGCACTGCGGCCGCGGCGGCGCGGCGATGGTCGCGATGGACTCGCCCGAGGGCGAGCTCCTGGCGCTGCGACAGGGACCGCGGACCATGCCGCTCATCCATTCGCATCTCATCCCGGCCACGCTGGACGGCCGCGCGCGCATGAACGTCGCGAACGCCCTGGCGGCCGCGGCAGCGGCGTGGGCCGCGGGTGCCCACCTCCACGACATCCGGCAGGGGCTGCGCACGTTCACCACGTCCTACTTCCAGGCACCCGGCCGGCTCAACGAGCTGGACGTGGCGGGCTTCAAGGTCGTCATCGACTACAGCCACAACGTGGACGGCATGCGCCGGTTGACCGAGTTCGTGCGACTGACCATGACCGGCTACGGCAAGCGTCGAGGTCGGACGGGTCGGGCTGCCGATGCGGGCGCGGAGGACGGGGTCTGGCGGGGACGGTCCATCGGCATCATCGGCATCCCGGGCGACCGGCGCGAGGAGGACATGCGCGAGTACGGCGCGATCGCCGCGACCGCGTTCGACGAGATCCTGGTTCGCGAGGACGTCAACCTGCGCGGTCGGCGGCCGGGCGAGACGGCGGGCATCGTGCTGGAGGGGGTCCGAGCCGCGCGGTCGGCAGGCGCGCGCTGCCAGCGCGCCGAGGCCGTGCTCCAGGAGCTCGAGGCGGCCGAGCGCGGCCTGCGCAGGGCCCAGCCTGGCGACCTCGTCGTGATCTGCGCCGACGACTCCGCTGCGGTCTATCGAGCGGCCATGGCGTATGACCGAGGGCCCGGCGTCGCGATCACGGCCCCCGGCGAGCTCGCCGTCCCCGAGGGGTAGCGCCGGGACCCGACGTCAGGCGGCGGCGACCACGGGTGCGAAGCCGAGCTCCATCAGCACGGCGATGACCTCGGTGCGGTCCTCGTGGGAGAGGACCAGGAGGACACCGGGCAGGGCGGTGTCGGCGATCGTGCCATCCGCAGCGAGCGTGGCACGCACGGCGCTGGGCTCGTCCGGCTCGACCTCCACCCCGCGTGGATCCATGCCACCGGCCGCGAGACCCGCGCGCAGCTCCCCGAGGACCGACTCCCGCGTCCGGCCCCGCAGGTAGCGGAGCATCTCCTTGAGCACGACCCGGTCGGCGCGCTCCGCGGCGATCCGGCCCATGCCCCGCAGGGTGTCGTCCGGGCGATCGCCGGCACTGCCCAGGATGACGGCCAGGGTCCGTTTCCCCGCACGCGCCGCCTTGCCACCCGCGAGGCCTTCACCCACCGCCATGAGCGCTGCCATGCCAGCCTCGTTGTGGGCGAAGTCGATGACCACGGTGGTGTCGCCTCGCCGATACAGGTCGAGCCGGCCGTATCGCTCGCCCAGGTCCGCCCCGAAGCTGCGCAACCCGGCAGCGACCTGCGCGATGGACGCGCCCATGGCACGGGCGCCCGCGGCAGCGGCCAGGGCATTGGCGACGTTGTGGAGTGCCAGCCCGCCGAGCGTGGCCGGGATACGCGCCACGGGGACGATCACCCGCCGCGTGTCCGCCTCGAGCTCGACCAGCGCGCCGCCGTCGAGCACGAACGCCGTGCCCCCGGCGGCCAGGTGCCTGCGCACGCGCGCCGAGGAGGGGCGCATCGAGAACAGCCAGACCCGGGCGCGCACCGAGCGCGCGACGCCCGCCACGAGATCGTCGTCGGCGTTGAGCACCACCACGCCGTCGGGCCGCGTGATGCGCGCGATGACGCCCTTGACCTGCGCCAGCTCGGGCAGCGTGTGGATGCCCTGGAGGTCCATGTGGTCCGAGGTGACGTTGGTCAGCACGGCCGCCTCGTCGGACTCGTAGCCGACGCCGCGAAGCATGATCCCGCCCCTGGCGGTCTCGAGCACCGCGACGTCCACGTCGTCGCGCGTCAGCACCGCACGCGCGCCGTAGGGTCCGGTCAGGTCACCGCTCTCGACGAGCGTCTCGTCCACGTACACGCCATCCGACGTGGTGCTGCCGACGTGGCGGCCCGCGCGCCGCAGGATGTGGCCGACCATCCGGGTCGTGGTCGTCTTGCCGTTGGTGCCGCTGAGGCTGATGACCGGTATCCGCCGCTCGGCGTCCCGGATCCAGGCCGGTCGCTCGGTGTCCGCGGCCGCGATCGCGGCGAGGGCGCGTGCCAGCGTCCTGCTCCGCCCCGATCGACCGAGGGTGCGGCGGGTCGCCGGTCGGGTGGTCGATGGGTCGTAGCCGGCCTCGGCGAGCGCGAGTGCCGCCTCGGCGATGGCCCGAGCCCGTCCCTCCTCGCGCCACGGGAACGCCACGATCCAGTGACCGGGTTCGGATGTGCGATGGATGGTCACGGGGATCCGGGCGCGGCCGCCGCTCGGAGCGCGACCCTCATCCACCAGCCACGCGGCGGCGCCCGCCAGCCGGTGGAGGCGTCCGACCCAGGCTGCCAGCAGTGGGATGGGACGCGGTGCATCGATGGGCCGCACCGGCCGGACCAGGTCCACGCGCGCATGTGCGCCGGGCACGCGCTGGCCGTACCAGGTGCGGCGCCGGCCCACGGCGACCTCGACCTTGACCGCCGGCTCGAGGCGGTACAGGTTCGGGCCATCCAGGAGCCGGATCTCGATGAGGCGCACGGCCCGCCGAGCATACCCACCGGCACGAATGCCGGCAGGGGCGGCACGCGACCCGGACCCCGGCGCGCGACCCGGACCCCGGCACGCGCCCTAGACTCGGGGCATGACCGACCTCGTCGCCGCGACCGAGCTCTCCCGCCTGACCAGCATCCTCGAGGGGCTGCTGCCGAGCTACATGGCCGACCTGCAGCGGCTCGTGGACATCGACTGCGGCAGCTATACCAAGGCCGGCGTGGACGAGGTCGGTGCCTGGGTCCAGGAGGCGTTCGCCGAGCTCGGTGCGCGCGTCGAGGTGACACCCAACCCCGAGCCGCACGGCGACACGGTCGCTGGCATCCTGGGCGATGGCGACGCCGACGGGCCCACGGTGATGCTCATCGGCCACATGGACACCGTGTTCGACCCGGGGACCGTGGCGGAGCGTCCGTTCAGGGTCGAGGGTGGCCGGGCGCTCGGGCCGGGCGTCTCGGACATGAAGGGCGGGCTGCTCGCCGGCCTGTACGCGATGCGGGCGCTCCGGGAGCTGGCAGGGGGGGACGGCGCGAGGCGCGACTGGCTGCCGGTCGGCCGGCTGGTGTGTGTCGCCAACCCCGACGAGGAGATCGGCTCGCCGGTCAGCACGCCCGTCATCAGCGCGCATGCCGAGGATGCCGACGTCGCGTTCGTGCTCGAGGGTGGCCGTGCCAACGGCGACTTCGTGAGCTCCCGGAAGGGGATCATGGACCTCGAGCTGCGGATCGCCGGACGTGCCGCGCACGCGGGCGTCGAGCCCGAGAAGGGACGCTCCGCCATCCTCGAGGCGGCCCACAAGGTCCAGGCGCTCCATGCGCTCAACGGCCGATGGCCGGGTGTCACGGTCAACGTGGGCGTGGTGCGGGGCGGCACGCGCCCCAACATCGTGCCCTCCGACACGATGCTCCAGGTGGACCTGCGCGCGGTCCGCCGAGCGGACCTCGAGGCCGCGGAGACCGCCGTCCGCGCGATCGCCGCGTCCTCGACCGTACCCGAGACGACGTGCGACGTGCGGATGATGGGTCGCTTCTGGCCGATGGAGAGGCTGGAGCGTGCCGAACGGCTCGTGGACGCCGCGATCGGGCTCGCATCGGACCTCGGCTTCCCGCTCAAGGACGCCGCCACGGGCGGTGCCTCGGACGCCAACACGACCTCGGGGCTGGGCGTGCCGTCCATCGACGGCCTCGGCCCCGTGGGCGGCAACGACCATGCTCCGGGGGAGTACCTCGAGATCGACTCCATCGTGCCGCGCACCGCGCTGCTCGCCGGGCTCATCCTGTCCGCGGGTCGCGACCCGGTCATCCGCGGCTGGGCCGAGGCTCGCAAGGGTCGCTGAGGGCGGGACCCCGGAGGGCGGGACCGGGGACATCAGGGCCGCGGGCACGAGCCACGGACGAGCCCGACACGCGGTCGATCGACCGCGTGGTGGTCAGTACGGCCGCCGAAGCCCGGACGGGTGGCCGACAGGACGACCTTCGGCGGTCGATCGCCCACGATCACGCTCGGTGGGGCCCGGTTCGACCGGCGAGCATCCGCCAGCGCACCGTTCGCCGGTCGTTTCGACCACCAGGAGGTCAGGCGCCCGGAAGAAGCGGGCAGGCCCCTCGTGGCCAGCAGAGCGGACTAGCGCAGGTACGTGTCCCCGTGGGTGTCGCAGACCGTGAACAGGGCGTGCTTCTCGCGGGCATAGCCCGCCACATGCAGCCGGCCGCTGAAGTCGCCCTTGGGGCAGACCCAGATCCACCAGCGGGGTGGGGCGCCGTTGTCCGCCGGGCCGACCTCACCCAGGGGAGTGGTCTCGACGGCGAGCCTGTCGGCGAGTCCCTCGAAGGCGTCGACCGCCCTGGACACGGCCGCGGCGCGCTCCGTCTCCGACTCGCTGCCGGCGGGATAGCTCTGGCTGATGTTGGAGCTCAAGCTGCGTCTCCGTCGCGCTGCGCGTGCCGTGCTCCGAGCGCGCGGCATCACGTGGGTCAAGGTCCGGGAGTGCGGCCAGCCGCGTAGGTCGTGAGCGCGGCGCGACCGGCCGGCTGACAGTATACCCGTGCTCCGAGCGTGCTCAGCGGTACCCGAGCGCTCGCATCCGACCCTCGAGGAACGCCTCGATGACGCGCCGGGGGACCGGCCCGAGCGATGCCTGCCAGCGATCGGCGGCCCCGGCGTCGAAGCCAGCCATGCCCTGCCTCGCCCCCTTCGAGGTGACCGTGCGTTCGAGCATGGCGGGCTCGGGCTGGATGCCCAGGAACGCGCACAGGCCGGCGAGCGTCTCGTCGGGATCCCGGACGAGGTCCTCGAAGCGGACGGCGAGGTAGCGGCCCGGATAGCGCGCCGCCAGGCGCCGGTGCCGGTCGGCGGCGACGGCCCAGGCCCAGGTCACCTCGAGGCACACGAACGCACGCAGCACCCGCGGGGCCCGCACCAGCCATCGGTACGGGACCGTCGTGGGCGTCCTCAGGCGTCTTCGGACCTCGGACACGTACACGGCCCGGGGGTCCCGGATCATGTGCACGACGCGCGCATCGGGGTACCACTCGAGGAGCGTGTCCACCCAGGCGAGGTGGGCAGGCGTCTTCTCACCCATGATGGGCCGGCGCTTGCGGTCGGCGAAGATGCGCATCAGGACGTTGAACACGCCCCGCTCGGTCCGGTCGGAGGCGAGCAGCCGGCGCTCGAACCGCGCGCGAGGCACCGAGCGGCGCAGCCACCCCCAGTACGGGCTCAGCTCCCGCAGGCGCGACCGGCGCTGGAATGCGTCGCTGTACACGAACTCGGCGATGCGCCGCATCGTGGCGTCATCGCGCGGGTCACCAAGGCGCCGGAAGTAGGTCCGGGCGCCCTCCCACGGCAGCAGGTGCCCGAGGTAGTGGTTCTCTGTGGCGATGGCGATGCGGCTGTGGCCGTTGAGCACCCGGCGCATGAGCGTGGTGCCGCTGCGGCTCACGCCGACGACGAAGATGGCTTCCGGGTCCACTCGGGCCGAGTATATCGGCGGGGACGGCGCGCACGGGGCTCGGTCCGACCACCCCTCACCAGGCTCCGGGCAGGCCCTCCGAGCGTGGGTCCGTGGCGGCAGCGAACCACGACCGGTCGCCGTCGCGTCCGGTCTCGATGGCATGAGCGTGACCCATCGCCGAGGACCAGGGATCGATGACCTGCAGGTGGTGACCGCGCGCCCTGAGGCCCTCGACCACCTCGGAGCGGTAGCGCGATTCGAGGACCGTGAGCGCGGGTCGACCGAGGTGGGTCGCCACGTCGGCGGCCCAGCGGGGCGCGGCGACCGCGGTCGCGGGATCGACCCCGCCGTCCACCATGGCGGACACGACCTGTGCGAACACCTGTGGCTGGATCTCGCCGCCCATCGAGCCGTGGACGACCCACGGTCGGCCGTCCCGGAGCATCATCCCGGGCGTGAGCGTATGGAGCGTGCGCTTGGCGGGTGCCAGCGAGTTCGCGTGGCCGGGCTCGAGGCGGAAGAACGCGCCGCGGTTCTGGTAGCCGATGCCGGTCTTGGGGTCCACCAGCCCGGAGCCGAAGCCGGCGTAGTTGGACTCGATGAGCGAGACCGCGCTGCCCGCGGCATCGGCGGTCGCGAGATAGATCGTGCCGCCGCCGGCCGGGAGCGCCGACGGGGACGGCAGGGCGACCCGCTCGGTGTCGATCCGCCCCGCGAGCTCGACCGCCCGCTCGTGGGACAGCATCCGCTCGAGGTCGCCGGCAGCCATCGCCTCGGGATCGGTGAGCCAGCGGTCCCGGTCCGCGAGGGCGAGACGAGACGCCTCGAGTCCGATGTGCACCCAGCGCGCATCGGCGACACCCTGTCCATCGAACGCGTCGGGCGGTGGTGGAACGAACGCCTCGAGGATGCCGAGGGTCTCGAGCGCTACCGGCCCGCAGCTGTTGGGCGGATGGCTCAGGCACGTGACGCCCCGATAGGTGCCGGCGATGGGGGTGCCCCAGTCCGACCGATGGCCCGCGAGGTCCGCCACGCGTAGCGGCGAGCCCTGCGCTTCGAGGTAGCTCGCGGCGCGGGTCGCCAGCCTCCCCGTGTATAGCACGCTCGGGCCATCCCCGGCGAGCGTCCGGAGGGTCTCCGCGAGCGCGGCCAGCCGGACCGTGGCGCCCACACGCCACGGTCGGCCCTCCGGCCGGTAGGTGCGTGCCCAGTCGCCATCCACGCCGTACCGGGCGGCACCACGCTCCACGGCATCCACCCAGCCGGGCGACGCCGGGAACCCGGACGCCAGCTCGATGGCCGGCGCCAGCAGGTCCGCCCACGGCAGGCGCCCGAACCGCACGTGTGCCTTGCCCCACGAATCGACCGCCCCCGGGACGGTCACGCTCCACGGCCCCAGGAGGGGCATGGTCCGATGGCCCGCCGCCACGGCTGCCTCGAGGAACGCGCCGGCCGGAGAGCGTCCGCTGCCGTTGAGCGCGTCAACGACTCTCGACGCCGGGTCGTGGATGAGCCAGAAGGCATCGCCGCCCAGCCCGCACGAGTGCCCTGCGACGACGGCGAGCGCGGCGTTGGTGGCGATCGCGGCGTCGACCGCCGTGCCTCCCGCGCGCAGGATGCCCAGACCGGCGGTCGTCGCGAGGTGGTGCGGGCTGGCCACCGCGCCTCGGATGCCCCAGGCGGTCGGCGCGGGGACGAGCGCTGGAGCGCGGTCGGGTCGCCCGTCGGGC
>JBEVIK010000265.1:0-8637 GCA_040510715.1 Candidatus Limnocylindrales bacterium | reverse complement strand
CGCTGTCGCTGGGTGGCCTGTGGCGCACCCGCCAGGTGGCCGGCATGGCCGATGCGCACTACGCCATGGTCGCTCCCCACAATGCCCAGGGCCCCGTGTGCGGTGCCATCTCGGTGCAGCTGGGCGCATGCGTCCCCAACTTCATGATCATGGAGACGTTCGAGGAGTTCAACGCGGCCTGGACACGGGAGCTCCTGGACCATCCGCTGGACGTGGTCGACGGCTTCGTCGAGGTCTCCGACCGGCCGGGTCTGGGCATCGACCTCGATTGGGATCGACTCGAGGCGCATCCGTACGAGCCCCAGCACTGGCTGCCCCTGTTCGGCGATGGGTGGGAGCGACGCGAGCCACGGACGCCGGTGGCGTGACGCCCGTCCCCACAGCCGAGGTCGTCACGCTCGGTGAGTGCCTCGTGTCGCTCATCGCCCGGGTCCGGGGCCCGCTCGCGGAGTCCGAGACGTTCGTGCGGACCGTTGCCGGAGCGGAGGCCAACGTGGCCGTCGGGCTGGCGCGCCTCGGGCACCGCGTCGCCTACGTCGGGCGCGTGGGCGCCGATGCGTTCGGGACCGTCGTCCGCAGGCGGCTGCGGGGCGAGGGTGTGGATGTCCGGTACCTGGCGACCGACGCGAGCGGTCCGACCGGGCTCATGGTCCGCGAGCTCCGGGACCTCGGGTCCATGGAGGTCATCTACCACCGAGGCGGATCGGCGGGATCGCGGCTCGACCCCGGCGACATCGACGCGGCGCGCGCGACCATCGAGGGTGCGCGCTGGCTCCACCTCACGGGCATCACCCCGGCGCTCTCGGCCGGTGCCGCTGCAGCCGTGGTGCGCGCCAAGGAGCTGGCACGCGGCGCCGGCGTGGGTGTGAGCCTCGACCTGAACATCCGTCGCCGGCTGTGGTCCGAGGCGGAAGCCGCGGTCGCCCTGCGGGGGCTCATCGACGGGACGGACCTCGTGCTCGGTGGGCTCGACGAGGTGGCGCTGGTGGGCGGTCTCGCGAGCACCCTCGAGGCAGGCGGTCGATGCGACCCGGTCGAGGCGGCCGACGCGCTGGTGGCCGCGGGCACGCGTCGCGTGGTGGTCAAGCTGGGTGCGGACGGCGCGCTGCTGCGCGACGATGGGGGCATGAGCCTGGCCTCGCCGGGACTCGCCGTGCCGAGTGTCGTGGACCCGGTCGGAGCGGGCGATGCGTTCACGGCCGGCTACCTCGCGCTCACCCTCGAGGGCGCTGCCGCGGAGCTAGCCCTGGGCGCGGGGAATGCGTGCGGCGCGCTCGCGGTCTCGACCCTCGGTGACCAGGCAGGACTCCCCGACCGCTCCACCCTCGACGCGCTGCTGGCCGGGCCCGGCGGCCCCGACACGATCCGCTGACGCCCGATCGGACCCTCGGTGCCTAGCGCTTGGTGAAGCGGACAGGCTGGTCGCCCGCGAACAGCACCAGGTCCAGGCCGTCGAACGCCATCCGGTCGAGGAGCGGGAGCAGGCCGAGGTACGACCGCTGGAACTCCGTGACCGCCGGTTCGCATGCTCGCTCGCCGGTCTCGAGGTCGACGAACCGGAACGCGTCGCCGCGCAGCTCGTAGGAGCCCCAGATCATGTCGCATCCACCGTTGCCCACGAACGAGCCATCCTCGAGGAACGTGAGACTGACCGGTGCCATCCCGTCGAACGGGGTGTCGCCGATCATGGCCAGGTGCCAGTTGCCACCCGTGAGGGTCGGGATGACCGGCGGCGTGTACGTGATGCGCGCGCCCGATGCCGCGTAGAGGGTGAGCTCGGCACCATCGGGGGTCTTGTAGCCGAGGACGTCCTCGAGCGTCGCGAGGTATCCCGCCTCGAGATCCACGCCCTGCCACGCACACTTGGTGCGCGTGGACATGAGCGGTCCGATGTGGAGCACGATGCCGTCGTCATCGAGCTTCCACGGCCCGCGGAAGCTGTTGCAGCCGCCCCAGCCGGAGACCGTGCCGCTGGGGTCGAAGCGGATCGTCGAGTCCGCCGTGGCCGTGACCCCATCGCTGACGCTCGCGATGGTCCAATCGGTGCCGGCGAGCTCGTGCATCACGGGCCGCACGGCCCGGAGCGTGATGCTCCCGCGGCCGCGTGCACCGGCGATGGTGAGCGTGTCGCCATCGACCGTCCACGAGCCCGCGGACTCGAGCCCGTCGAGGAGGCCGAGCTCCTGCTTCATCACGTGGTCCGCGCACGTGCCGATGCCGGCGAGCACGCGCCGGACCCGGATCGCCGTGTCATCGACGGTGTAGCGACCGTGGAACTGGTTGCAGCCGGCCATGCCGCTGATGGTGCCGTCCTCGGAGAAGGTCGCGGTCGAACGCGGCAGGTCGGCCGCAGGTGCTCCATCCACGGCCGTCAGGGCCCAGTCGCCGACGAGCTCGCTGCCGGTCCGACCGAGGCTCCGGAACTCGAGCCGCTTCCCCTCGGTGGTCAGGAAGCTGAGCTCGCTCCCATCGATCGTGAAGGTGGTCGCGAGGATGAGCCGCCGCACGAGCAGTCGCTCGACGCGCGCCGCATCCCTCGTGCAGGTGCCCCGGGTCGCGCTGAAGCCGCCCATGGTGATCCGGTCGCCGCCCAGGTAGGTCCAGCTCGCTTCGAGCTCGTTGCAGCCGCCCGAGCCGGTGACCCGTCCGCTGGCCGAGAAGGCGAGCTCGATGCCGGCGCGCGCCGGGATCGCGGTGCCATCGAGCCGCGTCAGCCGCCAGTGCGACCTCGTCAGGCGCAGTCCTGCGCTCTCGTCCTGGGCAGGCGTCGGACCCGCCGTCGTACCCAGCGCCATCACCACCAGCAGGAGCACCCGAAGCGTGCGTGTCATGGGCGCGGATCATCGGCATCGGCGAGTCCGCGGGGAACCGGCATCCGTCGCGTCGAGACAGGACGGATGACCCACGTGGGGGCTTCTCCGCTCGCGGCCGGTATAGTCGGGCGCATGGGTGCCCCCGATCCGAACGCCTCGCGCATCGCGCGCACGTCCCGACTCCCGGACCTGCTCCGGGAGCGCATCCTCGTGCTGGACGGCGCGATGGGCACCATGATCCAGACGCACCAGCTCGACGAGGCCGCCTTCCGCGGCGACCGCTTCCGCGACCACCCGACCGACCTGCGGGGCGCCAACGACCTGCTGGTGCTGACCCAGCCGGACATCGTCCGGGGCATCCACGCGGAGTACCTCGCGGCGGGCGCGGACATCGTGTCCACCAACACCTTCAACGCCAACTCGATGTCCATGGCCGACTACCAGCTCGAGCCCTGGGTGGCGGAGATGAACGAGGCTGCCGCCCGCCTTGCCCGAGAGGCCGCGGACGCCGCGGAAGCCGCCGAGCCGGCGCGCCCCCGGTTCGTGGCGGGCTCGCTGGGGCCCACCAACCGGAGCGCCTCGCTGTCGTCGGACGTCAACGACCCGGGGGCCCGGAACGTGACCTGGGAGGAGCTGCGGCGCGCCTACCGGGACGCCGCGACCGGGTTGCTCGCGGGTGGCGCGGACATCCTGCTCATCGAGACCATCTTCGACACGCTCATCGCCAAGGCGGCCATCTTCGCGGTCGAGGAGCTGTTCGACGAGCTGGGGTTCCGTGTCCCGGTGATCATCTCGGGGACCATCACCGACGCCTCCGGGCGGACCCTCTCGGGGCAGACGGTGAGCGCGTTCTGGGACAGCGTCCGCCACGCGCGACCCTTCGCGGTGGGGCTCAACTGTGCCCTGGGCGGCAAGCAGCTGCGGCCGTACCTCCAGGAGCTGTCGGGGCTCGCGGACACGTTCGTCTCGGGCTACCCCAACGCCGGCCTTCCCAACGCGTTCGGCGGCTACGACGAGCAGCCCCCGGAGACCGCCGGGATCCTGTCGGAGCTGGTCGAGGCGGGCGCCCTCAACCTCGTGGGCGGCTGCTGCGGCACGACCCCGGCGCACATCCGGGCCATCGCGGATGCGGTCCGAGGCAAGGCCCCGCGCCTGGTCCCGGAGGTCCCTCGCCTGACCCACCTGTCGGGGCTCGAGTCGCTGGCCATCGGCTCCGACTCCCTGTTCGTCAACGTGGGCGAGCGGACCAACGTGACCGGATCGCGTCGCTTCGCGAAGCTCATCACCGACGGTCGATACGCCGAGGCCGTCGAGGTCGCCCGGCAGCAGGTGGACGCCGGCGCCCAGGTCATCGACATCAACATGGACGAGGCGCTGCTCGACTCGGAAGCGGCGATGGCGCGCTTCCTCGACCTGCTCGCCGCGGAGCCCGACATCAGCCGGGTGCCGGTCATGATCGACTCGTCCAAGTGGTCCGTCATCGAGGCCGGGCTGCAGCACGTCCAGGGCCGCTCGGTGGTCAACTCCCTGTCGCTCAAGGAAGGGGAGGAGCCCTTCCTGCACCAGGCGACGCTGGCGCGCCGGTACGGCGCCGCGGTCGTGGTCATGGCCTTCGACGAGGACGGACAGGCCGAGACGGTCGATCATCGCGTGGCCATCGCGCATCGGGTCCACCGGCTGCTGACCGAGCAGGCGGGGTTCCTGCCCGAGGAGATCATCCTCGACCCCAACGTCTTCGCCATCGGCACCGGCATCGAGGAGCATCGCGGCTACGCGGTGGCCTACATCGAGGCGACGCGCCGGGTCAAGGCCGAGCTGCCCGGGGTGCTCGTTTCCGGCGGGGTCTCCAACGTCTCGTTCTCGTTCCGGGGCAACGATCCGGTGCGCGAGGCGATCCACGCGGTGTTCCTGGTGCACGCCATCGCCGCGGGCATGGACATGGGCATCGTCAACGCGGGGGCGCTGCCCGTCGTGGACGACCTCGACGCCGACCTCCGGGAGCGCGTCGAGGACCTGGTGCTCGACCGGCGCCCGGATGCCACGGAGCGGCTGCTCGAGGTGGCCGACACCATCCGCGAGAAGGTGTCGGGCGGTGCCGGCGGACCGGACCTCTCGTGGCGTGAGGGACCCGTCGCGGCACGACTCCGGCACGCGCTGGTGGAGGGCATCGGCGACTGGGTCGTGGCGGACACCGAGGAAGCACGACTCGCCGCCAAGCGCCCCATCGAGGTCATCGAGGGTCCGCTGATGGCGGGCATGAACGTGGTCGGCGACCTGTTCGGCCAGGGGCGTATGTTCCTGCCCCAGGTGGTCAAGAGCGCCCGCGTGATGAAGCAGGCGGTCGCCCACCTCATCCCGTTCATCGAGGCGGAGAAGGCGGCCCGGCCGGGCGCGGCGACCGAGGGTCCGGCGGTGGGTGGCGCCGGTCGTGTGGTCATGGCGACGGTCAAGGGCGATGTCCACGACATCGGCAAGAACATCGTGGGGGTGGTCCTCGCCTGCAACGACTACGAGGTCATCGACCTGGGGGTGATGGTCCCCTGGACGCGCATCCTCGAGGTGGCCCGCGAGCAGCACGCGGACCTCATCGGCCTGTCGGGGCTCATCACGCCCTCGCTGGAGGAGATGCGCACCGTCGCCTCGGAGATGGAGCGCGAGGGCTTCTCGGTGCCGCTGCTCATCGGCGGCGCGACCACCTCGCGCGCCCACACGGCGGTGCGCATCGAGCCTGCCTACAGCGGACCGGTGGTCCACGTCGTGGATGCCTCGCGTGCGGTGGGCGTGGCACGGGCGCTGCTCGACCCCGCGCAGAAGGGCGCGTTCGTGGACCGCACGCGCGACGAGTACGCACAGGTCAGGTCGGCGCACGAGGGTCGTGACCGCCAGGAGCAGCGGTTGACGCTGGCGGAGGCGCGGCGGCGCCGGTTGCGCATCGACTGGTCGGCAGTGACGCCACCCGTGCCGAGCTTCCTCGGTCCGCGCACCTTCAGCGACGTCCCCCTGGCGGAGCTCGTCGCGCGCATCGACTGGGGTCCGTTCTTCACCACCTGGGAGCTCGCCGGACGGTACCCCGACATCCTCGCGGACCCCGTCGTGGGTGCCGCCGCGACCACGCTGTTCCGGGACGCACAGCGGATGCTCGAGCGGATCGTCAGCGAGAGCTCCCTGCGGGCGACCGGCGTGGTGGGCTTCTGGCCCGCTGCCTCCACCGAGACCGATGACATCGTGGTGTGGGCGGACGAGGCGCGGACCCGCCGGCTGGCCACCATCCACACGCTCCGCCAGCAGTTCGCCAAGACCCGGGACCGCCCCGACCTCGCGCTCTCGGACTACGTGGCGCCGCTCGACGCGGGTGTCGCGGACCACATCGGGATGTTCGCGGTGAGCGCCGGCTTCGGGCTCGAGGAGCTCCGGGCGCAGGCGATCGCGGAGCACGACGACTACGCCTCCATCATGGCGGCGGCGCTCGCCGACCGGCTGGCGGAGGCGTTCGCCGAATGGATGCATGAGCGGGTCCGCCGCGAGCTATGGGGCTACGCGCCCGACGAGGCGCTCGACAACGACGCGATCATCGCCGAGCGCTACCAGGGCATCCGCCCCGCGCCCGGCTATCCGGCGTGCCCCGACCACACCGAGAAGCGCACCATCTTCGACCTGCTGGAGGCCGAGCAGCGCGCGGGCATCTCGCTCACCGAATCGATGGCCATGCTGCCTGGTTCGTCGGTATCCGGCTTCTACCTGTGGCATCCCGAGGCGCGCTACTTCGGGCTGGGGCGCATCGATCGCGACCAGCTCGAGGACTACGCGGCCCGCAAGGGCTGGAGCCTCGAGGAAGCCGAGCGCTGGCTGGCACCCAACCTGCTGGGCGGCTGACCGGCCCCATGACCGACCGCGGCGACCACGCTGAGCGCGAGCCCCATCCCGATGACCGGCATCCGGGCGAGGAGCTCGACCCCGATGAGTCGCCCAAGCAACGGCTCGACCGGGAGCTCATCGAGCTGCTCAACGAGGTGCGCGTCGCGCTGCCCGGTGCCCAGGTGCTGTTCGCGTTCCTGCTCGTGCTGCCGTTCCAGGGCCGGTTCACGGAGCTGACCCAGCTCCAGAAGGACCTCTACGCCGGCGCGCTCATGACCAGCGCGGCCGCCATCGCGCTGCTCATCGCGCCCTCGTCGTACCACCGCATCAACTTCCGCCGGCCCATGAAGGAAGGCATGATCCGATGGGCGAACAGGCTGCTCATCGTGGGCATGGCCCTCGCCGCGGTGGGCGTGACGCTCGCCGTCGCGCTCGTCATCGATGTGGCGCTCGGTGACGTGCCGGCGCTCATCCTGGCCGGGGGCACGGCCGTCTGGTTCACGTGGTTCTGGTTCGTCGTGCCGCTGCTCCGACGCCGCCGGTTCGAGGAAGGGGCGTAAAGGGCAGGTCGCCCGCCGCGCCCGCGAGTCGCGTGGCGGCCGTCCACACCGGCCGTCAGGACACACACCGGATACCGGCCGCCCTCGACCGACGATCGCCCACGGGATGGTCAGTGCGACCGCCGAACGCCGCGGACACCGTCCGGCCGCCGGTCGGCCGAGCGCGCGCCTGATGACGTGGTGGGCAGACGACCGCTGGCGGACCGTACGCCGGTCGTTCTGACCACGTGGTGGTCATCTGGCTGGCCAGGACCCGACCCGGCCTGGCAGCACCCGCCGATCAGGCGAGTGGCGGGGCCGCCTCGCTCGGAGCCGGCGCTGCGGTCTCCCTGATCCAGCGGCGGCCCTGGGCGATGAGCAGCAGGTGGAGCAGGCCGATCCAGATGGCGATCACGGTGATGGCGATCGCCGACAGCCCCGTGATGCCCTCGATCTGGTCGGCGGCGGCCGTGATCTGCGCCTGCGCGGTCTCGATCTTGCCGTGGAGCTGGCCGAGCGAGGTGTTGAGGGCATCGAGGCGATCGCTGGCGTTCGTCGCGGTCTGGGCGATGTTCGCGGCTCGGTCGGCGGTCCCCACGCCCTCGTCCGCGACGCTCTCCATCTCCTGGACCCGCTGATCGACCTCGGACCAGCGCGCATCCACGTCATCCACGAACCCCGTCGCGACTCCGGGCAGCTCGATGAACGGGATCGCCTCGTCGAGCGCCTGCACCGAGGTGGAGAGACCGACAGCCTGCTCGCGCATCCCGTTCAGGCGGGCCTGCAGGTCGTTCAGGGGGCCGGCGACCATCTCGCGGATGCTCCCGTTGAGGAGTCGCTCGGCGGCAGCGTCCAGGATGGGGTTCGCCGACACGGACGAGGCGGTGGTCGCGACGGTGTCCAGGTGCTCCTTGACCTGGACGATGAGCTCGCTGGCCTGGGTGCTCAGCGTGCTGGCCTGCTCGAGGGCCTCGATGGTCACCGTGGCGACGTGGTCCACGCGCGAGACCACCCTCGGCTGCACGAACCAGACGCCGACCGCGATCGCGAGGCAGACCACCAGGCCGACCACGCCCAGGATCGCCGCCAGCCAACCCACGATCCGCATCGATGTCCCCTCACTGTCCCGGTGGATGGCCAGCATAGACCCCGGGCGACGTCCGGTTCAGCCCTTGACGGCCCCCTGGGTCAGGGCATCCTCCATGCGCCGATCATCGCCGATCATCGCCGATCATCGCCGGTCATCTCCGCCCTGGATCACCATTCCGCGAACGACGCGTCCGGATGGCTCCACTGGGGGATGCCCTTCGGGATCCCCACATCCCCGCGGTCCGCGGCCCGGACCGCCTCCTCGTCGATCTCGATGCCGAGGCCCGGGCCCGTGAGCCGGGGGACATGCCCCTCGACCGGCAGCAGCACCGATGGGTCGC